>CAZPJF010000480.1:0-2689 GCA_964586095.1 uncultured Gemmatimonas sp.
CGGAGCCCACGGGCACGCTCTGCTTCTCGTGCAAGCTCGCCGACGCGGAGGACCGCAACATCGTGCACCTCTGGTGCTTCGACCGCGACGCGCGCTTCCGGCGCGAGGGCGGCGACTACACGCTGCGCTTCGAGGTGCCGCGCGCCCGGCTCTTCCAGGGAGAGTACACCGTGCGCGCCTTCCTCTCCGACCGCCGCACGAACGCGATGTTCGAGGAGTTGCACGGGATCTGCCCGTTCGAGGTCACCATGGACGGCGTGGCGCGCGACGACTACCCGTGGACGCGCGGCGACTGCACCTACGTGGAGGGGGCATCCTGGGTGCTCGAGCGCGCGGGCGATCCGGTGCCGCAGCGCGGCGTGGTGGCGCCGTGAGCGCCGGCGGCGCGGCCGCCATCGGGACCGCGGCGCCCGGCGCCCGGCGCCCGCGCGTGCTCGTGGTGAGCTTCATCGCCACGCCGGGCGGGGCGCACAACCTGTGGCGCCACCTCGTCATGGACGCCGCCGTCGCGGACGCGGGCGAGTTCCACGTGCTCGCGCCGCGCGCCTACCGCGACGCGGACCCGGCCCCGTTCGCCGACGGACGCGTCGCGTTCCACGCGCTCACGGAGCTCACGCCGCCACCGTTCCGCGAGCGGCTGCTGCGTCGGATGATCGGCACCGGGCTCCCCGAGGCCACGCGCTGGCGCACGCGGCTCGACTCGATCGCGCCCGACCTCGTGCTGTTCAACCTGGCCGGCATGGGGGACATGAACTGGTGCGTGCCGGCGGGCGAGGCGGCCGCCGCGCGCGGGACGCCCTACTGGCTGGTGCTGCAGCACGCGCATGAGGACTACCACTTCGCCGACGACGACCGCACCGACGCCGCGCTCGCGCTCGCGCGCGGGGCCCGGCGCATCCTCACGGTCTCGGCACGCAACCGCCGCACGCTGGAGCGGGCGGTCGGCGCGGTGCTGGCGAACGTGGAACCCGCGGTGAACGGCGTGACGCCCGCCCTGCTCGCGGCCGGGGAGCGCGTGATGCGCGAGCATCCCATCCGGGTGAAGGGGCCGGCGCGCCTCCTCTGCCTCGCGCGCTTCGACCCGGCGTTCAAGGGACAGGACCTGCTGCTCGACGCGCTCGCGGCCCCCGAGTGGCGCGCCCGCGAGTGGGTGCTCACGCTGCAGGGCGGCGGCACGCACACGCGGCTCCTCGAGCGGCTCGTGCGGTCGCACGGCTTCGACGAGGCGCGCGTGCGGCTGCTCCCCCACACGGGCGACGTGAGCGCGGCCTTCGCCGCGGCCGACCTCCTCGTCTTCCCGTCGCGCTCGGAGGGCTCGCCCTTCGCGCTCGTCGAGGGAATGGCGCATGGCCGCCCCGCCGTCGTCACGCCCGTGGGCGGGAACGACGAGCTCGCGCTCGAGGGGCGCACCGGCTGGGTCGCGACCGCGGTGACCGAGGAGGCGCTGCGCGCGGCGCTCTCGCGGGCGTGGGTCGCGCGCGCGGCATGGCCCACGGCCGGGCACGCCGCGCGCCAGCACGTCGTTCAGGGGTGGGGCCTCGCCGAGCCGCACCGGCGGCTGCTGGCGGCGATCCGCGAGGACGCCGCGGCGCCGCCCCGCTGAGCGCCCGTCCGCACCCGCCCATCCTCCCGCCTCCGTCCCGGCCGTGTCCTTCCTCCCCCCGACGATCGAGAAGGTCCTCGCGCGGTTCGCCGCGATGGGCCGCGAGGAGAAGATGCAGGCCCTGGTGAGCTACGCGCGCAAGCTCGAGCCGCTCCCCGAGCGGCTCGCCGCGCTCGACCGCGCGGCGTACACCGTGCCCGAGTGCCAGACACGCGTCGACCTGTTCCCGGAGATGCGCGACGGCCTGCTGCACTTCTGGGCCGACGTGAACGTCCGCCAGTCGCCCACCGTCGCGGCCTTCCTGGCGATCGTGTTCGCGGCGGTGAACGACCAGCCGCCGGCGGTGACGCTCGCGATCCCCGAGGACTTCGTGCCGCGCATGATGCAGGGCCTCGGGCTCAGCGCGCGCGAGACCGGGCTCACGGCGATGGTCGCGCGGCTCAAGCGCCATGCCCGGGAGCTGGCGGCGACGGACTGAGCGCGACGGGCCGATCCCGCCCGGCCCCGCGCACGCAGCCCGCACGGCCGCCGTCCACCCCCTTCCCCTCCCCCACCCCCTCCGACCATGTCCCAGCCGTCACAGTCGTTCGCCAGCCACGCCCGCTGGTTCCCGCTCTACCACTTCCTCGCCTCACCCGTGACGGCGCTCTGGGCGCTGCACCGCACCTGGCACGCGATCACCGACCCGTCGCTCGCGCACGCGGGCGAGGCGCTCGTCGCCGTCGCGATCTCGGCGGCGGTGCTCTCGTCGCGCATGATGGCGCTCACGGTGCAGAATCGCGTGATCCGGCTCGAGATGCGGCTGCGCCTGCGGGAGGTGCTGCCGCCGGCGCTCGCCGCGCGGATCGGCGAGCTGCGCGTGAAGCAGCTGATCGCGCTGCGCTTCGCGAGCGACGCCGAGCTGCCAGGGCTCGTGGAGCGCACGCTCCGGGGCGAGTTCGCGACGCCCAGGGAGATCAAGCGCGCGGTGCGCGACTGGCAGCCCGACCACCTGCGGGCCTGAGCCGCCGCGCGGCCGTCGGCGATCGTGCCGCGGCGGCGGCGCCGGCACGGCGGCCCCGGGTGCCGCCGCGCCTCAGCGGCGCC
>CAZPJF010000481.1:0-2688 GCA_964586095.1 uncultured Gemmatimonas sp.
CGGCTCTTCCGCCGCATGCTCGATGCCGGCCGCGCGCTGGAGCAGGAGCAGCGCGACGAGAGCCAGCGGCGCGAGTCGCGTGCGGCGCGCGGCACCGCACGCTTCACGCCCCCCGACGGCCCCGCGCGCGACAAGGCGGCGGAGCGCTTCACCGTCCCGACCTGGGAGGAGTTGCGCGGGCTCACCGCGGAGGAACGGCGGCTGGTGATCGAGTACTTCCGGCGGCTGAACACGGAGAAGGTCCCGTGAGGGCCACGGCACCGACGGCGGCACGGACCTCGGCACGGACCACGGCAAGGGCGGTGCGGGGACCACGGATCCGATGAGCGCGTGGGCGACGGTCACCGCGACGGCGAGGGCGACCGCCACCGCCGCCGCGCTCGTGGTGGGGTCGCTGGGTGTGCTCATGGCGGGCGCGCCCGTCGCCGCGCAGACGCCCGGCGCGCGGGGTGGCGAGCCCTATGCGGCGCTGGTTTCCAAGGCGCTCGAGTTCGAGTCGGCGGGCAAGAACCGCGAGGCCATCGCGGCCTGGCGCGAGGCGCTCGCCGCGGGTGCCGTGCTCCCGGGGGCGCTCGGGCTCGAGCGCGTGTTCGGCGTGCTCGGGCAGGAGGACTCGGTCCTCGCGGTGCTCGACACGCTCGTGCCGCTGCACCCCGGCGAGTGGCAGCTGCGCGCCGCGCAGTTGCGCACGCTCGCGTACCTCGGGCTCGACCGCCGCGCCGCGGCCGCCTTCGCGGCATGGCGTGACCGCGACCCCGCGGAGGTGACGCCGTACCGGGAGTACGCGCGGGTCCTCCTCTTCAACAACCGCGCCGCCGCGGCCGACACCGTCCTGCGCGCGGCGGCGGCGGCGCTGGGGAGCACGCGGGCCCTGGTGCTCGAGGTGGCGCAGATGCGCGCCGGGCTGGGACAGTGGCGCGGCGCGGCCGAGGCGTGGCGCGACGTGATGGCGACCGAGCCCTACTACGAGTCGGCCACGGTGTTCTCGCTCGGCCCCGCGCCGGCCGCCGCGCGCGGCGAGATCCGCGCCGTGCTCGGCGCCCGCGACGTCTCGCTCGGGGCCACGCAGGCCCTCGCCCTCCTCGAGGTGCAGTGGAACGCGCCGCGGAACGGCTGGGCGGTGCTCTCGGCCCTCGCGCCGAGCGACACGGTGGTCGCCATCTGGCGCCAGTTCGCGGACGAGGTGGAGCGCGCGCGGCAGTGGGCCACGGCCAAGGACGCGTTCGCGGCGATCCACGCGCTGCGCCCCGACGCGGAGCTCGCGTTGCGCGGCGCGCAGGCGGCGCTCCGCGCCGACGATGCGGCGACGGCGCTCCGCCTCGCCCGCGATGCCGGCGCGCGCGTTGACGCGGCACGGCGCGCGGTGGAGGTGCTGCCGGTGGAGCTCGAGGCGCTCGCGCGGCTCGGGCGCGCGCACGAGGCCGAGGGCGTCCTCGGTGCGGCCGCCCCGCAGCTGGGCCCCGACGGCGCGCGCGGCCATGCGCGCACCATCGCCTGGGCGTGGATCCGCGCCGGCGACATCGGGCGGGCGCGGCTCGCGCTGCGCGACGCCCCCCTCGACGCCGAGGACGCAGTGACCGGATGGCTCGCGCTCTTCGACGGCGACCTCGTGATCGCGCGGGGCGCGCTGCGGAACACCGAGGTCCCGGGGCAGGATGCGGTGAGCGCGCTCGCGATCATCAACCGCGTGCCGGGGGTGGAGCGCGCGCCGGCCGTCGGCGGCGCGTTCCTCTCGCTCGCGCGCGGCGACTCGGCGGGGGCGGCGCGGGCGTTCGAGTCGGCGACGGCCGAGCTCCCGGACGCGGCCTCGCTGCTGCTCACGCTCGCGGCGCGGATCGAGACGTCGCGCCGCCAGGAGGACCGCGCGCTCGCCCTCTGGACTCGCGTGGCCACGGACCATGCGCGCTCGACCGAGGCCCCCGAGGCGCAGCTCGAGTGGGCGCGCGCGCTGCGCCGGCGCGGCGACATCCCGGGCGCCCGCGAGCACCTCGAGACGCTGATCCTCGACTATCCCGGCAGCGCCCTCGTGCCGCAGGCGCGGCGCGAGCTCGATGCCCTGCGCGCCGGTGTCTGAGTTGACTCGGCGCGCCCGCCTGACAATCGTGCCCCCGATGATCCGCCACGCCGCCCTCCTCGTCGCGCTCGCCGCCCTGCCGCTCGCGGCGCCCTCGCTCGGCGCCCAGCACCTGCTCGTCCCGATGGACGACGCGCAGACGAACCACCTGAAGGCCTACGGCCTCACCTTCGGGGCGCTGCAGGAGCAGGTCCGCAGCGAATGGCTGCTCAACTACCGCGGCGGGAGCTTCCTCCTCCCGGACCTGCCGGGGCTGCGGCGGCAGGCGGCCCTCGCCGGCGTGCTGTTCGAGCCGGTCGACGCGGGGCGGATCGACGCGCTGCGGCGCGAGATCGCCGAGGGGAACATGGACGCGGTGCCGCTGGAGAAGGCCCCGCGCATCGCGGTGTACACGCCGCCGGACGCGCCGCCCTGGGACGACGCCGTCACGCTCGCGCTCACCTATGCCGGCATCGCCTACCAGAAGATCTGGGACGACGACGTCCTCGACACGGACCTGTCGCAGTTCGACTGGATCCACCTGCACCACGAGGACTTCACCGGCCAGCAGAACAAGCTCTTCCTCGGCTTCCGCGATGCGCCCTGGTTCATCCAGGCCCGCGACCGCGACCTCG
>CAZPJF010000482.1:0-2684 GCA_964586095.1 uncultured Gemmatimonas sp.
CCCGGACCGGCCCACCGTGGTGCTGATCGACCGCGGCCTCGCGCAGGCGTCCGGCGGGCCGGCATCGCTCGGGGCGCTCGCGGCGTACGTGGCCTTCGTCGGGATCGGCGAGCCCGGCGAGACGGAGCCGAGCGATGCGATGCGCGCCGTCGCGCTCACCAGCTGGCTCCCCGCGGACGCGGCGGCGGGCGCGGGGACCGCCGCGCTGCAGGGCGCGCTGCGCCATGCGCGGTCGCTGATCGAGGCGTACCGCGCGTCGCGGCTGGAGCAGTCGAGCGCCTTCGACCTGCGCGAGCTCTCGCGGGTCGGCGCGGCGCTCTCGACGGAGCGCGACCTCGACACCCTGCTCGAGATGATCCTCTCGCAGGCGCTGCGGCTCTCGTCGGCCGATGCCGGCTCGCTCTACCTCATGGAGCGCGACGCGCAGGGGAACCCGGCGACGCTGCGGTTCAAGCTCTCGCTCAACCTCACGCTCCCCGAGATCCCGTTCACCGAGTTCACGATCCCGCTCGACCACGCGAGCATCGCGGGCTATGTCGCCTCGACCGGCGACCCGCTGATGATCGCCGACGTGTACCTGCTCCCGGAGCACGTCTCGTACCGGCTCAACCGCTCGTTCGACGAGAAGTTCGGCTACCGGACGAAGTCGATGCTCGTGCTCCCCATGCGCACGCACCGCGACGAGATCATCGGCGTGCTGCAGCTGATCAACCGCAAGCGCGACCCGGAGGCGCCGCTCGCGACGCCGGCGGCGGTGGCGCAGCAGGTCCTGCCGTTCGACCAGCGCTCGGCCGACCTCGTCGCGGCGCTCGCGGCGCAGGCGGCGGTCGCGATCGAGAACAGCCGGCTGTACGAGGACATCGAGCGCCTGTTCGAGGGGTTCGTGACCGCCGCCGTGACCGCGATCGAGGCGCGCGACCCGACGACGTCGGGGCATTCGTTCCGCGTGGCGACGCTGACGACGAACCTCGCCGAGGCGGTCGACCGCGCCGGCGATGGACCCTACCGCGACACGACCTTCACGCGCGAGCAGCTGCGCGAGATCCGCTACGCGGGCCTGCTCCACGACTTCGGGAAGGTCGGCGTGCGGGAACAGGTGCTCGTGAAGCAGAAGAAGCTCTATGCGCACGACCTCACCAACCTGCGCCACCGCTTCCACGCGCTGCAGCTGCAGGCCGACCTCGAGTTCGAGCGCGAGCGCGCCGAGCACCTCCTGGACCACGGGTCCACCGACTACCGCGAGGTGGTGGCGCGCCTCGAGGCGATGCGGCGCGCCCGGCGCGACCAGCTCTCGCACTGGCTCGACGCGGTGGTGCGCGCGAACGAGCCGACCATCCTCCCCGAGGGGAGCTTCGAGGAGCTCGAGGAGATCGGGCGGCAGACCTACGTGGACTTCGACGGGGTCGAGCGCCCGCTGCTGAACGAGGACGAGCTGCGGTTCCTGATGATCAACAAGGGGAACCTCGACCCGCGCGAGCGGCGCGAGATCGAGTCGCACGTGACGCACACCTACCGCTTCCTCGAACGGATCCCGTGGACGCGCGAGCTCTCGGGGATCCCGCGCATCGCCTTCGGCCACCACGAGAAGCTCGACGGCACGGGCTACCCGCGCGGCGTGGGCGAGACGGAGATCCCCGTGCAGACGCGGATGATGACGATCGCCGACATCTACGACGCGCTCACCGCCACCGACCGCCCCTACAAGCGCGCGGTGACGGCGGAGCGCGCGCTCGACATCCTGCACGCGGAGGCGAAGGGGGGCCACATCGACCGGCACCTGCTCGCGACGTTCGTGGAGGCGCAGGTCTTCACGCGCGTGTCGCCGAGCGAGGGGACCGTCAAGCGGCGCTCCACCGGCACCCTGCGGTCGTCCCTCGCCAACCGCGCGATCGCCGCGACGCCGTCGAGCGCGAACGACCCGATCCGGGACTGAGCCGCGCCGCGCGCGCCCGGCGCCGATGACTCCCCCGGACGGCACCGGCGCGCCCGGCACCCAGGGGCCGGCGCCTACGCGCCCGGTGTGCCCCATCCGCCGCCACCCGGCGTGCGGATCTCCACGACGTCGCCCGGCGCGAGCTCGCGGCGGCACTTGGCCGGCAGCGGTTGGCCGTTGAGCAGGTTCACGCCGGGCGCGCCGTCCGCGCCACCGGCCGCCCCACGCGGCGCGCGACGCCGGCGCTCCGTGAGCAGCGTGACCGTGCAGGGCGCCAGCACGCGGTACGCGCGCACCACGCCGTCGCCGCCGCGATGGCGCCCGATCCCGCCGGAGCCGCGCCGGATCGCGTACCGCTCGATGACGATGGGGTACGCGCGTTCGAGCGACTCGATCGGCGTGTTGCGGGTGTTGCTCATCCCCACGTGGACCGCGTCGGGGCCGGGGCCACGCGCGCTGGCCCCCTGGCCGCCGCCGAGGGTCTCGTAGAAGGTCCAGCCCGCGCCGCCGAACGTGACGTTGTTCATGGTCCCCTGCCCTTGGGCCGGGACGTCGACGCCCGCGGCGGCGAGGGCGGCGAAGAGGAGGTCCGTGAGGCGCTGGCTCATCTCGACGTTGCCGGCCGCGACGGCCGCCGGCGCCCGCGCCGCCACGCAGCAGTCCTCGGGCGTGGTGATCTCGATGGGCCGCGCGATCCCGTCGTTCGTCGGCACGTCGTCGGGGAGGAGCGAGCGCAGCACGAAGAGCGCGG
>CAZPJF010000483.1:0-2674 GCA_964586095.1 uncultured Gemmatimonas sp.
CGGCGAGCGGCGCCGAGGTGAATCCGCTGCTCGGCGCCGTGATCCCGCGGTTCTTCGAGTTCGAGGTCACCGGCCTCTTCGAGACCGGGATGTACGAGTATGACAACGGCTACATCTACGTCGACCTGGACCTCGCGCGCGAGTTCGCCGGCCTCGACAGCGCGGTCACGGGGCTCGAGGTGCGCACGACGGACCGGTGGGCGGCCCCCGAGGTGGCGCTCCGCATCGACAGCGCGCTGACCCCCGAGTACTTCACGCGCGACTGGCAGCAGCAGAACAGCTCGCTGTTCAAGGCCCTCAAGCTCGAGAAGCTCGGCATGGCCGTGATCCTCGGCCTGATCGTCATGGTCGCGGCCTTCAACATCGTGAGCACGCTGACGATGGTCGTCCGCGACAAGACGCGCGAGATCGGCATCCTGAAGGCGATGGGGCTCCGTGCCGAGTCGATCCGCGCGATCTTCCTGCTGCAGGGGCTGTTCATCGGCGTGGTCGGGACGAGCGTGGGGCTGGCGCTGGGGATCGGGACGGGGCTGGCCCTCGAGAAGGGGCGGCTGATCGCGCTCGACCCCTCGGTCTACTTCATCGACCACCTGCCGGTGCAGCTGCAGGCGGCGGACCTCGGGCTGATCGCGCTGCTGAGCATCGGGGTGGCGGTGCTCGCGACGCTGCATCCGGCGGCGACCGCGGCGCGCCTCTACCCGATCGAGGCGATCCGCTCCGAATGAACGCGCCCGGTCCCGCCGTGCTCGAGGCCACGGACGTCCACAAGAGCTATCGCGGTGGCGACGGCGCGTCGATCCACGTGCTCGCCGGCGTCGACCTCACGATCGTGCCGGGGGAGATGGTGGCGGTGGTCGGCGCGAGCGGGGCGGGGAAGAGCACCTTCCTGCATGTGCTCGGCGCGCTCGACCGGCCGGATGCCGGGGAGGTGCGCCTGGCCGGGCAGCCCACGCGCACGGCCAGTGACGCGGCGCTCGCGGAACTCCGGAACCGGGCGGTGGGATTCGTCTTCCAGTTCCATCATCTCCTGAAGGAGTTCTCGGCGCTGGAGAACGTGATGATGCCGCTGCGGATCGCCGGGGTGCCGGTGCCGGAGGCGCGCGGGCGCGCGGAGGAGCTGCTCCAGCGCGTGGGGCTGGCCGCGCGGCGGCACCATCGGCCGGCGGAACTCTCGGGCGGGGAGCAGCAGCGCGCGGCCGTCGCGCGCGCGCTCGTGGCCCGTCCCCCCCTGCTCCTCGCGGACGAGCCCTCGGGGAACCTCGACCACCAGAACGCCGAGCGGCTGCATGACCTCTTCGCCGAGCTCACGCGCGAGCTCGGGGTGGGCGTCGTGGTGGTGACGCACAACCGGTCGCTGGCGGCGCGTGCGCAGCGGGTGCTGCATCTCGAGGATGGGCGCCTCGCGCCGGCCGTCGCGGCCGAGGGGGGGGTCTGATGGTCTGCGACCAGTGCAAGGAGCGGGACGCGGTGGTGCACCTCACGCAGATCGTGGAGAACGCGGTCACGCAGGTGCACCTGTGCGAGCGGTGCGCGGCGGAGCGGGGGATCGAGACCACGGTGGCGGAGCCGAAGCACCCGCTGGGGGACTTCCTCCAGGCGGTCCAGCAGCAGGCGGCGCAGCTGCCGGGCGATGCGGCGCGGTGCGCGTACTGCGGCACGTCGCTCCGGGACTTCCGCGCGAGCGGCCGGCTCGGGTGCGCGCACTGCTACGGGGCGTTCGAGCAGAGCCTCCGGGAGCTGCTGCGCCGGGTGCACGGGGCGACGCGGCACGAGGGGTGGCGCTACGAGCCGCGCGACCCGGACCTCGTGACGCGCGAGCAGACGCTGCACCAGCTCCGCGAGCGGCTGCAGCGGGCGGTCGCCGACGAGGCGTTCGAGCTCGCGGCGTCGCTCCGCGACCAGATCCGGGGGCTGGAATGAGCCTCGACCTCACGCTGGTGCCCGACGGCGGCCTGCACTGGCTGAGCGCGTCGGGGGAGCACGCGGGGATCGTGCTCTCCTCGCGGATCCGACTCGCCCGCAACCTCGCCGGGTACGCCTTCCCGCCGCGGGCGCGCGAGGGGGAGCGGCTCCGGGTGATGCACCAGGTGCGCGAGGCCACCAGCCGGGTGGCGGGGCTCCGCGACGGCGCGTTCATCCGCGTGGACGAGTGCACGCCGCAGGAGCGGCTGCTGCTGCACGAGCGGCATCTGGTGAGCCGCGAGCTCGTGGGGCTCGATGCGGCGCATGCGGCCCCGGGGGCGGGGGCCGTGCTCGTGACGGGCGAGGCGGGGCTGATGGTGAACGAGGAGGACCACCTGCGGCTGCAGGTGTTCCGGTCGGGGTTCGACATCATCGGGGCGCTGCGGGACGCGGAGCGCATCGACCGCGACCTGGGCGGGGAGCTGCCGTACGCCTGGCACCAGGAGTTCGGTTACCTGACGGCCTGCCCGACGAACACGGGAACCGGGATGCGGGCCTCCGTACTCATCCACCTGCCGGGGCTGGTGCTGACGCAGGAGATCGGGAAGGTCCTGCAGGGACTCCAGCACATGGGGCTCACCTACCGCGGCCTGTACGGGGAGGGGAGCGACGTCCTGGGGAACTTCTTCCAGATCTCGAACCAGACGACCCTGGGGCGGGCCGAGGAGGAGCTGGCGGACCAGCTTGTGCGGGTGGTCCGGCGGGTGATCGA
>CAZPJF010000484.1:0-2666 GCA_964586095.1 uncultured Gemmatimonas sp.
GGAGGAGCTCGCGGCGGAGCTCGGCGTCGCCGGGGAGCTTCGCGGAATCGGACTTCTTCTTCGCGGCCATAGAACGGCAGATGGGAGGTGGGAGGTGGGAGGTATGAGGTGGGAGGTGGGAGGGTCGCCGAGCAGGCAGTTCCTCACACCTCCCCCCTCACTCCTCACACCTGCAGTTGGGCAGCTTGGACCTGTTCCCAGGCGTGGTACGACGACCGCACGAGCGGGCCCGACTCGACGTGCTTGAAGCCCATCGCCTTCCCCTCGGCGCGGAACATCGCGAACTCCTCGGGCGTGACGTACCGGTCGAGCGCGATGTGGTCGTCGGAGGGACGGAGGTACTGGCCGAGGGTGAGGATGTCGACGTCGACCTCACGCAGCTCGCGCATGGTCTTGAGGACCTCCTCGTTCGTCTCTCCCATCCCGAGGATGATCCCCGTCTTGGTCGGGATGTCGGGAGCGATGCGCTTGCTCACGCGGAAGATCTCGAGCACGCGCTCGTAGCGGCCGCCCGGGCGCGCCTTCTTGTAGAGGCGCGGGACGGTCTCGGTGTTGTGGTTGTAGATCTCCGGGCGCGCCTCGAGCACGGTGCGGATCGAGTCGACGTTCCCCTGGAAGTCGGGGACGAGCACCTCCACAGAGCACCCCGGCACCGCCTCGTGCACCTGCCGGATCACCTCGGCGAACGCCCACGCGCCGAAATCGGGGAGGTCGTCGCGGTCCACGCTCGTGATCACGAGGTGGCGGAGGTTCATCTTGCGGGCCGCCTCGGCCACGCGGCTCGGCTCAGCGGGGTCGAACTTCGGCGGGCGCCCGTGGGCGACGGCGCAGTAGGCGCAGTTCCGCGTGCAGACGTCGCCCAGGATCATGAACGTGGCGGTGCCGTGCTCCCAGCACTCGCCGACGTTGGGGCAGTGCGCCTCCTCGCAGACCGTATGGAGGTCGAGCTCCCGCATCATGTTCTTGAGATGCAGGTAGTTCTTGCCCCCGGGGGCCTTCACCTTCAGCCAGGAGGGCTTCCGCTCGGGAAGTGGCTCGGCGCGGTGCCGGCCCATGATCTGGTACAGATGCTCAGCCATCTCGTGATCCGTGCCCTTGTGGTGCGGGGGAGCCGGCGGGTGCAGAGCGTGCAGGATACCCGTTTCCCCTGCCTTGGTGCTAGGTATGCTAACCTTCAAATGTCATAAAAGAAGGTTATCAAAGTCGCCGCTCCGGGCTCGGCCCAGGGAGACCGCGTGCCCAATGGGACACCGACTGCGGGGGCGCGCCTGACCGCGCCCGCCTGGGGGCCATAGGTTTGGGAGGACGCTCGAAACCCTCCGATCCCGCCGGGCGTAGAGAAAGCACCTCCTCCCTCAAGGGACTTCCATGCTGCGCACCATCTTCATGATCGGCCTGTTGGCGTTCGCCGGACTCTTCCTGATGCGGATCGCCTTCGGCATCCTCGGCGGCCTCTTCGGCCTCATCTTCTGGCTGCTCGGCATGGCGATCCCGATCCTGCTGCTCGGGCTCGTGGTGTACGCCGTCATCCGGGTCTTCGCGCCGGGCACCGCCAAGGACCTTCGCGACAAGTTCGGCGGCGCCTGACCGGTCACGGCCGGCGCGACCAGCCGGCCGACCCGTCGGCGCAGAATGCGGAGCGGCGGTCCCCGCGCAGGGGACCGCCGCTCTCGTGCGTTCCGGGATGGCGTGGCGTTCAGCGCCGGTCGAGCGCGTCCGCCACCGCCCAGCCGAGCAACGGGATCATGAGCTCGTGGTGCCCGGTGATCTGGAAGCCCTCGCCGCCGGTCAGCACGGGGCGCTGCACCACGTTCACGCTGGGCCGGTAGTGCCGCTGCATGTCGAAGTCGGCGGTCGTGAAGTCGGTCGGCTTGCCGCCGTTGACGTTGCGGGCGACGGTGAGCGCCTTGAGGAAGACCTCGGGCATGATGACCGCGCTGCCGAGGTTGAGCACGACGCCGCCCTGATGCAGGTCCTCGCAGCTCGCGGCGAGGCGGCGGAAGTCGCGATGGCTCGTGTCGCCGATGGCGGCGCCGCTCGCGGCCGGGTGCTGGTGGATGATCTCGGCGCCGAGCGCCGCGTGCACGGTCACGGGGATCCAGTGTCGGTGCGCGGCGAGGATGATCGAGTGCTCGGGGTGCGCGAGCTTCGGGAGTCCCTCGAGCGCGCGGGCGACCGACTCGCCCATCCCCCACTCGTGGCGCTGGCCCGCGACGAAGGCCTCGTTGAGGCCGCGCCCCGTCTCCTCGGCCATGCCGAACGAGCCGTCCTTGAGCCCGGCCGCGACGTCCTCCGACGTGCCGCCGAAGCGCGCGATCTCGTAGTCGTGGATCGCCGCGGAGCCGTTCATCGCGAGGTGCGTGATGACGCCCCGCTTCATGAGGTCCACGAGGATCGGCGCGATGCCGGTCTTCACCACGTGGCCGCCGAGCATGACGATGACGCCGCGCTTGCGGGTGGCGGCGCGGACGACCGCGTCGACGACCTTCCGGAAGTCCTGCGCCTTGAGCACGTCGGGGAGGGCGTGCACGAAGGCCGCGAAGGAGCGGTCCTCGCCAGGGGCCTTGGCGAACTCCTCGGCGCGCACCTTGTTGGGGCGCACGGCGATCGGCACGGTGCGCACGCGCGCGAGGTCGGTCTCGCGCGGGGGGTGGCCGCGGTCCTTG
>CAZPJF010000485.1:0-2657 GCA_964586095.1 uncultured Gemmatimonas sp.
GCATCATCTTCCTCGGCACGCCGATCAACGACGACGTGGCGAACATGATCATCGCGCAGATGCTCTTCCTCGAGGCGGACAACCCGGGACGGGACATCCACCTGTACATCAACTCGCCCGGCGGGAGCGTGTCGGCGGGGCTCGCGATCTACGACACGATGCAGTTCCTGAAGTCGCCGGTGAACACGATCTGCATGGGACTCGCCGCCTCGATGGGCGCGTTCCTCCTCGCGGCCGGCCGCACGGGCAAGCGCTCGGCGCTCCCGCACTCGCGGATCATGATCCACCAGCCGTCGGGCGGCGCGCAGGGCACGGCGTCGGACATCGAGATCCAGGCGCGCGAGATCATCTACCTCCGCGCCAAGATGAACGAGCTCATGGCCAAGCACACCGGCCGGCCCCTCGAGCAGATCGAGCGCGACGTGGACCGCGACCGGTTCATGAGCGCCGAGGAGGCGAAGGGCTACGGCCTCATCGACATGGTGGTGACGAATCGCGAAGAGGCGGCGAACCCGCCGCTGGCCGCGACGAAGTGAGGCGGGATCCGGGGCGCTTGTGAACGCGTTCACGAGCGCCCCGGCCGTTTGCTTGACCCCTCCGGGGGCGACTGTTACTCATCTGATGGTGGCGCGTCGTTCGGCAGTCACGTTCTGACACGCCACCCCCTCAAGCCGGCGCCGCCTGGTGTCGTAGCTAGGGGGACGGCCACTCGGCCGGACGCACGACCCGCACCCGCACCCCGCTCCCGATGTCCCACGACCGCCACCTGCGCTGCTCCTTCTGCGGAAAGTCGAAGGATGCCGTCCGGAAGTTCATCTCCGGGCCGTCCGTCTACATCTGCAACGAGTGCATCGCGCTCTGCAACGAGATCCTCGCCGAGGACGAGGAGCGCGAGGTCGCGGAGACGGTCACCCAGGTCCCCGCCCCGCACGAGATCAAGGCGGTGCTCGACCAGTACGTGATCGGCCAGGAGGCGGCGAAGAAGGCGCTCGCGGTGGCGGTCTACAACCACTACAAGCGCATCAACTCGGGCGCCAAGCGGGAGAACGACGTCGAGCTCGACAAGTCGAACATCCTGCTGCTGGGGCCCACGGGGGTCGGCAAGACGCTGCTCGCGCAGACCCTGGCGCGCATCCTCGACGTGCCCTTCACCATCGCGGACGCGACGACGCTCACCGAGGCGGGCTACGTGGGCGAGGACGTGGAGAACATCCTCGTCCGGCTGCTGCAGGCGGGCGATTTCAACGTGACCGAGTGCGAGCGCGGCATCGTCTACATCGACGAGATCGACAAGATCGCGCGCAAGTCGGAGAACCCGAGCATCACCCGCGACGTGTCGGGCGAGGGCGTGCAGCAGGCCCTGCTCAAGATCCTCGAGGGGACGGTGGCCTCCGTGCCGCCGCAGGGCGGCCGCAAGCACCCGCAGCAGGAATACATCCAGATCAACACCAAGGACATCCTGTTCATCTGCGGCGGCGCCTTCGACGGGCTGGAGAAGATCATCGAGGCCAGGCTCGGCCGCCGGCAGATCGGGTTCGGCTCCGAGGCGGCGAGCAAGGAGACCAAGGCCGGCACCAACATCTTCGGCGACGTGGAGCCGGAGGACCTGCTCCGCTTCGGGCTCATCCCCGAGCTCGTCGGCCGCCTCCCGGTGGCAGTGCCGCTCCAGGGGCTCGACGAGGACGCGCTCGTGCAGATCCTCAAGGAGCCGAAGAACGCGCTCACCAAGCAGTACGCGCGGCTGTTCGAGCTCGAGGACGTGCAGCTCACGTTCGACGACGCGGCCCTCCGCGCGGTGGCGCGGAAGGCGATCCAGCGCGGCACGGGCGCGCGCGGGCTGCGCGCGATCCTCGAGGAGATCCTCCTCGACACGATGTTCGAGCTGCCGGGACGCGATGACGTGATCGAGGTCCGCGTGACCGAGGCCACCGTGACCCAGAAGCAGCCGCCCCTCCTCGAGATCGCGGCGAAGCGCCAGAAGAAGGAGGCGTGAGCGCCGAACAGGACGCGCGCCCGGCCACGACCGCGGGCGCGCCGGCGGGTCGCGGGGCGTCGCCCCGCGACCCGCTCGTCATCCGGTCGCTCGAGTTCCTGGGGCCCATGGCCACGGTGGACGGCTGGCGCCCGACGAACACGCTCCCCGAGATCGCCTTCGCGGGACGCTCGAACGTGGGCAAGTCGTCGCTGCTCAATGCGCTCGTGCGCCGCAAGGCGTTCGCGCGGGTCAGCCGCACGCCCGGCCGGACGCGCGAGATCAACTTCTTCGCCGTGAACCAGGCGTTCGTGCTCGCCGACCTGCCGGGGTACGGCTACGCGCGGATCTCGAAGGAGCGGCAGGCCGAGTGGCGGCCGCTCATCGAGGGATACCTGCGCCGCTCGCCCGCCCTGGTGGGCATCGTGCAGCTGCTCGACGTGCGCCGTGACCCCACCGACGACGACCGGGTGATGCTCGACCTGCTCTCGGAGATCGGGCTGCCGACGATCGTCTGCGTGACGAAGGTGGACAAGCTCTCCGCGGCGCAGGCGACCGTGCGGGTGGCGGAGATCGGGCGGGAGCTGGGATTGGATCCCGAGCAGATGATCGCGTTCTCCGCCGTGAGCGGCGCCGGGCGTGATGAACTGGCCGAGGCGCTCGTGGGGTTGCTCGAGGCGGTGCG
>CAZPJF010000486.1:0-2657 GCA_964586095.1 uncultured Gemmatimonas sp.
CCACCGCCGCGCCCGCAGAACGTCCCGGTGGACCCCACGCAGTCGGACCCCGACCTCAGCGTGCGGTGGACCAACCTGGAGCGGATCGACGGCTCGCGTCGGGTGCTGGCGAAGTACTTCCCGCGGATGGCGGACGCGCCGCTGATCGAGACACGCGCCTGCCACTACGAGAGCAGCGTGAACCGCAACTTCATCGTCGACCGAGTCCCCGGGGCGGAGAACGCCTGGATCACGGGGATGGGGCAGGCCGAGGGCTTCAAGTTCTCGATCGTGGTGGGGGAGTACGCCGCGTGGCGCGTGATGGGCGACGCCGGTGACCCGCGCATCGCGGAGGCGTTCAAGTATCCCACCGAGGAGTATCCCGCGAACCCGACGCCGAACCGCGGCGAGGAGGAGGAGTGATGGCATCCGGAACGTCCGTGTTCGCCGCCGCGCTCGTCGCGTGCGCCGCGCTCGGCACCGTGCTCGAGGGGCAGGGCGTCGCCCCCGTGAACGACCGACCGAATCCCTACCGGACCATCGAAGGGTGGGCGAAGCTCCCCCAGGGCCGGACGTGGGGCTCGACGAGCGCCGTCGCGATCGACAAGGACGGCGTGAGCGTCTGGGTGGGCGAGCGCTGCGGGCAGAACAGCTGCGTGGGCTCGGACCTCGACCCCGTGCTGCTGTTCGACAAGGACGGCAACCTCGTGCGCTCGTTCGGCAAGGGGATGATCAACTGGCCGCACGGGATCCACGTGGACCGCGAGGGGAACGTGTGGGTCGTCGACGGGCGCGACAACCGGCCGCAACGGCCGCGGAACGCGCCGCCCGATGCGCCGATGCCGCCGGAGCCGGCGCGCGTCTTCGGGCACCAGGTGATCAAGTTCTCGCCCACGGGCGAGGTGCTCCTGCGGCTCGGGACCGACGGCGGCGCGCGTGAGCCCGGGTACTTCTTCCAGCCCAATGCGGTCCTGGTCGCGCCGAACGGGGACATCTACGTGGCCGAGGGGCACGCGAGCGGCGCCGAGGCCAACGCGCGCATCCTCAAGTTCGACCGCACGGGCACGCTGCTGGCGAGCTGGGGGAAGAAGGGCACCGGTCCCCTCGAGTTCGACCAGCCGCATGCGCTCGCGATGGACTCGCAGGGCCGGCTGTTCGTGGGCGACCGCACGAACAACCGCATCCAGATCCTCTCGCAGGACGGCCGGTTGCTCGACACCTGGTACCAGTTCTCGCGCGCGAGCGGGATCTGGATCGACGCGCAGGACAACATGTACGTCGCGGACTCGGAGTCGGGCTCGATCGAACCGCGGCGGCCGGAGTGGCAGCGCGGGATCCGCATCGGCAGCGCCCGCACCGGCGAGGTGACCGCGTTCATCCCCGACCCGGTGAAGGACACGCGGAACACCAGCGCCGCCGAAGGCGTGGCGGTCGACCGCAACGGCGTGATCTACGGCGCCGAAGTGGGGCCGCGGGCCCTCAAGCGGTACGTGAAGCAGTAGGCCGGCCCACCCGACACCACAGGACTCCCCGGATGACCTTCGTCCCTTCGCGTGTGCGCCCGCGGGGCGCGTCACGGCGCCTGCCGACCTCGGCGCGCGTCGCGGCCGCGCTCGCCGCGGTCGCGCTCGCCGCCGCCGTGCCCGCCGGTGCGCAGCGCCGCATCGGCGCGCTCCCGGTCGGCACGAGCGAGCTCCGCGACACGGTCGCGCTCTTCACGACCGATCGCGCCGCGCTCGGCCGGCGCTGGACGGTGGAGTACTCGCCGGCGCGCCGGGAGCGCTTCACGCGCTTCTACGCCGACTGGCAGGCGCGGCTCGCCAAGGTCGACTTCGCCAGGCTCGGCCAGGAGGGGCGGATCGACTACGTCCTGCTCGAGACGCGGCTGCGCAGCGAGCAGGCGCAGCTGAAGCGCGAGGAGAAGCTCGCGAACGAGATGCGCGCGCTGGTGCCGTTCGGCGGCGTGATCACGGCGCTCGAGGAGCGCCGGCGCCGGTTCGAGGCCGTCGACGCCCCCGGGTCGGCACGGCAGCTCGCCGACCTCGCGAAGCAGCTCGACTCCCTGGCCCGGGCCGTGCGCGCCCGGCCCGCCAACTCGGCCTCGCGGTCCGAGCGCATCGTCGCGCTGCGGGCGGTCGGCTACCTCGACGAGCTCCTCACCACGCTGCGCAACTGGAACCGCTTCTACGCGGGCTACGACCCCGAGTTCAGCTGGTGGACGGCCGACCCGATGCGGCGCGTGGCGAGCGGGATGACCGCGTACCAGCGCGCGGTCCGCGAGGCGATCATCGGGCAGCGCGAGGGGCAGGAGGAGCCGATCATCGGCGACCCGATCGGCGCCGAGGGGCTCGCCGAGGACCTCGAGGCGGAGATGATCGCGTACACGCCGGACGAGCTGATCGCGCTCGCCGAGCGCGAGTTCGCGTGGATCGACGCCGAGAAGGCGAAGGCGGCGCGCGAGATGGGCTTCGGCGCCGACGTGAAGGGCGCGCTGGAGAAGGTCAAGCAGGCGTACGTGCCGCCGGGCGACCAGCCGGAGCTCATCCGGCGCCTCGCGCGCGAGGCGGTGCAGTTCATCACCGCGCGCGACCTGGTCACGGTGCCGCCCCTCGCGGACGAGGTGTGGCGGATGGAGATGATGACGCCGCGCCAGCAGCTGGTGTCGCCGTTCTTCCTCG
>CAZPJF010000487.1:0-2633 GCA_964586095.1 uncultured Gemmatimonas sp.
CAGGCCCATGAGCAGCGCGGCCATCTGCGCGGGCGTCCCCTCGCCCGACATCACCGCGCGGAAGGCGGCGGCCGCGGTGTCGCCGTCGAGCACCTCCCCGGCCGCGAGCCGGCGGAGGACCTGCTGCAGCACGCTACCGCTCACGGACCTGGCCGATCAGTCCGTCGGCGAGGCGGGCCTCGCTCGCGATGAGGGAGATCACGAGGCCGAGCATGCGGACGCGCTCGACGTCCTCCTCGACGAAGAGGCCGCGCTGCGCCCGGTTGGTGAGGTTCACCACGCCCACGAGCTCGCCATGGAGCACGAGCGGGAACGAGATGAACGAACCGCTGGTGAGGTAGTCGTCGCCGAGGAGCGGCTGCTGCTTGGCGTCGACGGCGTCGACGACGAGCATCGGCTCGCGCCGCTCCGCCACCTTGCCGGCGACCCCGTACCCGATCGGCACGACCTTCCCCACCTGGACGTGCGGCGCGAGGCCGCGCGCCGCGGCGAGGTAGAGCGTCCCCGGCTCCGGCCCCACCAGGAAGAGCGAGCAGCGGAGCGCCTGCATGTCGTCGCCGACGAGCGACAGGAGCCCTTCGGCCAGCCGCAGCGGGTCGGACGTCTCGGCGGCGAGCGTCATCACCCGGTCGAGCAGGTAGAGCGTGCGCGTGCGCTGGCGCAGCGCCTCGCTGCGCCGGTGCAGCTCGATGTGCGCCTGCTCGAGCTGCCCGACCGACGCGGTGAGCTGATGCTCGAGCGCGGCCAGCTTCCGCAGCGTGCGGCGGGCCTCCTCGGCGCGACGCGCCTCCTCCCGCTCCTTGGCGAGCGCCTCGGCGGGATCGACCGTGGGGATCGACGCCGTCTCGCGGGCATGCTGCACCTGCCGCTCGAGGTCGGCGAGCCGCGTGAGGTACTCGCCATGGACGCGCTGGGTGACCTCCTCGAGCGTGCGGGTCGCCTCGTCGCGCACCTCCCGGTCGTGGAAGCGGGCGAGGGCGAGCTCGAAGAGGGCGGCGAGCGGGGCGAAGCGCTCCACCGCGCGCGTGCCGAACACGCGGCGGGGCTCCACGAGCGAGAGCACGGCGACGAGCTGGCCGTCGACCTTGATGCCGCGCATCGTGAGCGTGGCCCCGTCCTCCACGCCCGAGAGCTTGAGCAGGCGCGCGTAGGCGGCGGGCTCCTCGCTCACGTCGGCGAAGTTGCCGCCGTCCTGCACGACCCGCAGCGTCGCGCGCGGCAGCTGTTCGAGCGACGTCTCGAGCGGGAGCCGCTCCACGCGCCCGGCGCCCACGGCGAGGCGCTCGCGGAGCAACCCCTGCCGGGGATCGAACCGGAGGAGGGCGATGCTCGCGTCGCGGTCACTCTCGGCGAGGGCGCCGGCGAGGGCGACGAGGGCGGCGTCGAGGTCGGTGGCGGCGCCGAGCGCCTGCGCGAGCGAGGGGATCGTCCGAGCGGTCATGAGGCGCGAAAGGTCGCTCCGGGCGCGACACGATGTCAATGAACGCGCCCGCGCCCGCGTGCGGCGGGCGCGTTGCTTGAATCGCCCTCGGCGCGGCGGTAGCTTTGTGTCGATGGCGGAGCGCACCCTCCAGCTGGTCCTGCACTACGACGGCACCGAGTTCGCCGGCTGGCAGGTCCAACCTGGGCGGCGCACCGTGCAGGGGGTCCTCGAGGCGACGTTGGCGAAGTTGACGGGCGCTCCGGTGCGGGTCACCGGGGCCGGCCGCACCGACGCCGGCGTGCACGCGCGGGGGCAGGTCGCTGGGATCACCGCCGCGGCGCATTGGACCGCGGAGAAGATGCGGCGCGTCCTGAACGAGAAGCTCCCGCAGGACCTGTGGATCGCCGCGGCGTTCGAGATGCAGCCGCGGTTCCACGCCCGCTTCAGTGCGACCGCTCGCCGCTACAGTTACGCGGTGGGGCTCGACGAGGGAGCCGCGTCGCCGTTCCGGCGCCGCTGGACGCTCCCTTGGACCCGGGCCCTCGACCGCGAGGCGCTCGAGTGGTGCGCGGCGCGGTTGGTGGGGATGCACACGTTCCGAGGCTTCGCCGTGCGCGGCACCGCGCCCGACGACGACGATCATCGGTGCGACGTGCAGCTCGCCCGGTGGCGCCCGGCAGCACCGGGCCTCCCCGAGGGGCTGGTGTTCGAGATCGCGGCCAACCGGTTCCTGCACCACATGGTGCGGTTCCTCGTGGGCACGATGCTCGAGGCAGCGAGCGGCAAGCGGCCGAAGGAGGACTTCACCGCCCTGCTCGCGGCCGACCGGAACGACGAGGTCTCGCCCCCGGTTCCCCCCGTGGGGCTCGTCCTCGAAGAGGTCACCTATCCCGCCGACCTGTACCTGACCGCCTGATGCGTCTCTACCTCGCCACCGTCGCCGCCGACGAGATCCGCTGGGCCACCGAGGCCGGGCTGCTCGACGGCCTCGTCGCGACCCCCGCGGTCCTCGCCGCCGAGGTGCCGCACGCCGACGCGCGCGAGGTGCTCGCCGAGCTCGCCGACCTCGCCGCGCTGCCGATCTTCGCCAGCGCCCCCGCCCTCGACCCCGACGAGGTCGTCCGCGGCGCCAAGGCGATCGCCAAGCTCGTCGACCCGCTCATCGTCGCCGTGCCGTTCGTCGAGGACGCGCTCCCGGCGATGCGCCGCC
>CAZPJF010000488.1:0-2632 GCA_964586095.1 uncultured Gemmatimonas sp.
CGCGCGTGGTGGCCGCCCTCGGCACCGAGCGGATCGGCGCGAGCAAGCGCGAGGTGGTGCTGCGCGACCAGCCGGGGGCGCTCGAGGAGCTCGAGGCGCTGCCGATCCGCGGGCGCGGCGCGCAGGTCTTCCGCCTCGGCGACCTCGCCAAGGTGCGGCCGGAGGAGGACACGCGGGGCAACTTCTTCCGCGTGAACGGCAACACGGCGATCGGCTTCGTCGTGGCGCGCGAGGCGAGCGCCGACGCCATCGCGACGGCGCGCCAGGCCCGCGCGGCGCTCTCCGCGCTCGGCCCCTCGCTCCCCGCGGGCGTCCGCTACCGCATCGTGAACGACGACTCCGTCGAGCTCGCGCGGCAGCTGCGTGACCTCGTCACGCGCGGGCTCATCGCGTTCGGGGCGGTGAGCCTCGTGCTCGTGGTCGCGCTGCGCAACTGGCGCGCGGTCGCGCTGGTGATGGGGAGCGCCGCCGTGGCCGTCGCCGGCACCGCGCTCGGGCTCTTCCTGCTGGAGATCCCAGCGAACATGCTCACGCTCGCCGGGCTGGGCATGGGGATCGGCGTCCTCGTGCAGAACGGGCTCATCATCGTCGAGCGCCTGCGCGGCAGCCCCGACACGCCCCTCGGCCGCGCCGACGTCGCGCGCCGGATGGTGCCCGCGGTGCTCGGTTCCACGCTCACCACCGCGGTGGTCCTCTTCCCGTTCCTCTACCTGCAGGGGAACGCGCGCGCCGCCTTCTTCCCCTTCGCCGCGGCGTTCACGCTCGCGCTCTTCTGCTCGATCGTGAGCGCGGTGGTGATGATCCCCGCGCTGGCCGCGGGCCACGGCCTCGAGGAGACGCACTGGCCGCGCCTGCAGCGGGTCTACGCGTGGGCCGTGCGCGGCACCCTCCGGTGGCGCTGGGCGACGCTCCTCGTGACGGTCGCGGCCCTGGGCGGCCTCACGTACGTCTTCATCGAGAAGGTGCCGCGCTTCTCGTTCGGCGGCTTCGGCGGCCAGCGCACCCTGCTGCGCGTGGCGGTGAGCTTCCCGCGCGGCTCCGACCCGGCGAGCCTCGACGCCGCCATCCGCGAGATGGAGCGGGTGGCGGTCGGCCGCGAGGGCGTGAGCGAGGTCATCGCGCAGAGCCAGGGCACGTTCGCCGCCGGCATGACGGTCTTCTTCCGCCGCGAGTACGAGAACTCCGCGATCCCGCTCCAGCTGCAGGAGGAGCTGACCGCGCGCGCCGTCTACGTGGGAGGCGCGAGCATCTCGGTGCAGGGGCAGGGGAACGTCTTCAGCTCGGGCGGCGGCGTGAGCTCCATGAGCAACTTCAACATCCGCGTCATGGGCTACTCGTACGCGGCGGTGGCCGAGCTCGCCGAGGACATCCGGCAGCGCCTCGAGCGGATCACGCGCGTGCGGAACGCGCGCGTGGGGAGCGGGAGCTTCTTCGGCGTCGACCGGGCGTTCGCCGTGACGCTCGACCCGGACCGCGACGCGCTCGCGCGCTACGGCGTGAGCGCGCAGCAGTTCACCGGCGCTGTGCAGCGCGAGGTGCGGGGCAGCGTGGGCGGCCAGCGCCTCGAGATCGGCGGCGAGGAGATCCCGGTGAGCGTGAAGGCCAGCGGCGCGCGCGACCGCTCGCTCGACGAGCTGCGCGAGGCGCTCATCCCGACCCCGCTGGGGTCCAGCGTCCGCGTGAGCGACCTGAGCGACGTCGGCGAGCGCGAGCAGCTCGGCGTGATCACGCGCGAGGACCAGCAGTACCTGCGCGTGGTGGGCTACGAGTTCCGCGGGCCGACGCGGCTCGCGAACCGGACGCACGATGCGTTCATGAAGAGCATCAGCGTGCCGCCGGGGTTCACCGTGCAGGACGCGTCGCAGTACCAGCGCGAGCAGGACACCAGCCAGCGCGGGCTCTGGCTCGTCTTCGCGGTCGGGGTCGCGCTCGTGATCCTCTCGGTGGCCGGCGTCTTCGACTCGGCCTGGGGCGCGACGATGGTCCTCCTCTCGCTCCCGATCGCCTTCGGCGGCGTCATGGCCGCGTTCTGGCTCGCCGACGCCGCCTTCACCCGCGAGGCCGCCGTGGGCGTGATCCTCGTCGTGGGGCTCGCCGTGAACCAGGCGATCCTGCTCGTCGACGACGCGCTCGAACGCCGCCTCGCCTCGCCGGCCCGCCGCCTCCCCCCGGGACGCGTCTACCGCGCCGCGCTCGACCGATCGGGGATGATCATGATGGTCACCCTCACCACGCTCGCCTCGCTCGTCGCGCTCGCCGTCGGCACCGGGACCGACAACCTGTTCGGGGCGATCGCGCTCGCCACCGCGGGGGGCACCTTGGCGGGCACCTTCGGGGCGATGTTCGTGCTGCCGGCGCTGCTGGCGGGACGGCGACGCCGCGCGTAGGCTCCGGGCATGCCTGTCCTCCTCAAGACGACGCTCCTCCTGATGGCGTCGAACCTCTTCATGACCTTCGCCTGGTACGGCCACCTCAAGAACCAGGCGCACAAGGCGTGGTACGTCGCGGCCCTCGTGAGCTGGGGGATCGCCCTCTTCGAGTACCTCCTGCAGGTGCCGGCGAACCGCATCGGCTACACCGCGCTCTCGCTCGGCCAGCTCAAGATGCTGCAGGAGGTCATCGCGATCGGGGT
>CAZPJF010000489.1:0-2630 GCA_964586095.1 uncultured Gemmatimonas sp.
CGACATGAAGCGCTGGATGCGGCGCGCGCGGCCGACGATCTTCTTGTCGTCCTCGCTGAGCTCGTCCATGCCGAGGATCGCGATGATGTCCTGGAGCTCCTTGTAGCGCTGCAGGATGCGCTGCACCGCGGTCGCGGCCTTGTAGTGGCGCTCGCCGACGAACTGCGGGTCGAGGATGCGCGAGCCCGACGCGAGCGGGTCCACGGCGGGATAGATGCCGAGCTCGGTGATGGCGCGCGAGAGCACGACGGTCGCGTCGAGGTGCGCGAACGCGGTCGCCGGCGCGGGGTCCGTGATGTCGTCGGCCGGCACGTAGATCGCCTGCACCGAGGTGATCGAGCCGTCGCGCGTGGAGGTGATGCGCTCCTGGAGCTCGCCCATCTCGGTCGCGAGCGTCGGCTGGTAGCCCACGGCGCTCGGCATGCGGCCGAGGAGCGCGGACACCTCGGAGCCGGCCTGCGTGAAGCGGAAGATGTTGTCGATGAAGACGAGCACGTCCGCCTTCTCCATGTCGCGGAAGTACTCGGCGACCGTGAGGCCGGCGAGACCCACGCGCAGGCGCGCGCCCGGCGGCTCGTTCATCTGGCCGTAGATGAGCGCGACCTTGTCGAGGATGCCCGCTTCCTTGAACTCGAGGTAGAGGTCGTTCCCCTCGCGCGTCCGCTCGCCCACGCCGCAGAACACCGACTTGCCGCCGTGCGCCTTGGCGACGTTGTTGATGAGCTCCTGGATGACGACGGTCTTGCCCACGCCGGCGCCGCCGAAGAGCCCGATCTTGCCGCCCTTCACGAAGGGCGCGATGAGGTCGATGACCTTGATGCCCGTCTCGAAGATCTCGGTCTTGGGCTCGAGGTTCACGAAGTCGGGGCGCTTGCGGTGGATCGGCCAGCGCTCGACCGACGCCGGGATGTCGGCGCCCATGTCGACCGGCTCGCCGAGCACGTTGAGGATGCGGCCGAGGGCCGGCGCGCCGACCGGGACGGCGATCGCGGCGCCGGTGTCGCGCACGGCCATGCCGCGCACGACGGCGTCGGTGGAGCTCATGGCGACGGCGCGCACTTGGTTGCGGCCGATGTGCTGCTGCACCTCGGCGACGACGCGGACCTCCTGGCCCGACTCGGTGGTCGCCTTGATCTCGAGCGCGTTGTAGAGCTCGGGGAGCTGCTCGGCCTCGAACTCGACGTCGATGACCGGGCCGATGACCTGGACGATCTTGCCGATGGTGTTGGGAACGGTGGCGGTAGTCATGATGGTCAGCCCTGGAGCGCAGAGGCACCGCCGACGATCTCGGCGATCTCCTGCGTGATCTGCGCCTGGCGGGCGCGGTTGTAGGTGCGACGGAGGAGGTTCAGCATCTCGCCGGCGTTGTCGGTGGCGTTCTTCATCGCCGTGCGGCGCGCGGCCTGCTCGGCCGCGACGGTCTCGACGAGCGCGCGGTACACCGCGTTGCGCACGTACGAGGGGAGGAGCTCGGTGAGGATGGCCTCGGCCGAGGGGTACAGCAGGTAGTCCTTCGGGCCGCCCTGCGCGGCGGGCGGCTGCACCGGCAGCACGCGGTCGCTGGTGGGCGGCGTGGAGAGGACCGAGTTGAAGCGCGAGCCGACCACGTAGACGGCGTCGAGCTCCCCGCCGATGAAGCGCGCCATGAGCGCGTCGACGAGCGAGGCGGCATCGGCGGCCGTCGGGCGGTCGGTGAGGTCGGTGCGCTGCACCGCCAGCGCCCGGCCGACGTACTTGAAGTAGCCGACGCCCTTCTTGCCGACCACGTGCAGCTCGACCTGCGTCCCCGCCCCCTCGAGCCGCGCGATGAGCGTGCGCGCCTCCTTGATGAGGTTGGCGTTGAACGCGCCGGCGAGGCCGCGGTTGGAGGTGAGGAGGATGACCGCCGCGCGGGCCTCCTTGGCGGGCTGCCGGAGGAGCGGGAAGCGCTCCGCCAGCTCGGGGTTGTACAGGCTCGCGATCACGTCGCCGAGCGCGCGCGCGTACGGGCGCGCCGCCACGACGCGGTCCTGGGCCCGCTTCATCTTGGAGGTCGCGACCATCTCCATCGTGCGCGTGATCTTGCGCGTGTTCTCGACGGACTTGATCCGACCCTTGAGTTCGCGTCCTTTTGCCATGTCTTCGAGTGCGGTCGGATGAAGGGTGAAGGTGGAAGGGGGCGCGGCCGTACGGCCGCGCCTCATTCATCGTTCAGCCTTCACCGGCTCTTCTTGTACTGCTCGATGGCGCGGCGGAGCTCCGCCTCGGTCTCCTTGGAGACGACGCGCTCCTTCCGGATGGCCTCGCCGAGGTTCGGGAACTGCGCCTTCATGTAGGCGTGGAAGCCGGCCTCCCACTCGCGCACCTTCGCCACGTCGACGTCGTCGATGTAGCCGTTGGTGACCGCGAAGATGATCATGACCTGCTGCTCGACCGGCATCGGCTGGTACTGGCCCTGCTTGAGGACCTCGACCGTGCGCGCGCCGCGCTCGAGCTGCCGCTTGGTCGCCGCGTCGAGGTCCGACGCGAAGGCCGCGAAGGCCTCGAGCTCGCGGTACTGCGCCAGGTCGAGGCGGAGGCGGCCGGCGACCGACTTCATCGCCTTGATCTGCGCCGAGCCGCCGACGCGCGACACCGAGATGCCGACGTTG
>CAZPJF010000490.1:0-2630 GCA_964586095.1 uncultured Gemmatimonas sp.
ACGCTCGACGACAAGTCGGTGCAGCGCCTCCTCCGCGAGGTCGAGGTCAAGGTGCTCGCGCTCGCCCTCAAGGGCGCGAGCGATCCCCTCGTCAAGAAGATCATGGGCGGGATGTCGAGCCGCGCCGTCGCCTCGCTGCAGGAGGAGATGGAGAACCTCGGCCCCCAGCGGAAGCGCGACGTCGAGAAGGCGCAGTCCACCATCGTCGGCGCGCTCCGCACCCTCGAGGAGGCCGGCGAGATCGTGCTCGCCTCCGCGTCCGACGACGTCCTCTCGTGATGACGCCCCGCGCCACGCGCCCCGTGCGCCAGCCGGCCGCGCGCATCCCCGCGGTGCCCAGCCCCTGGGACCTCGCGGAGTTCGCGCCGCCCACGGCGCCGACCATGCCCATGCGCCCCTCGGGCCATCACGGCAGCTACACCGCCGCCGAGGTCGGGCACCTCCGCGAGGAGATGCAGGAGCAGCACGTGCGCGCCGTCGCCGAGGCGCGGAAGGCCGCGTTCGAGGAGGGCCGCGCCGCCGGGCGCGCCGAGGCGCAGCAGCAGGCCGACCGGCGCGTGCAGGAGTCGGTCGACGCGCTCCACCAGGCGATCGCCGCGGTGCAGCAGCACGAGGAGGCATGGCTCGGCATCCTCGAGGAGAACCTCACCGCGCTCGCCTGCGCCGTCGCGCGGCAGGTGATCCATCGCGAGGTCCAGCTCGACCCGTCCGCGATCCGCGAACTCGTGCAGGATGCGGTCGCGCACTTCCCGCAGGAGCACGCGCTCCGGATCCGCCTCCATCCGCAGGACCACGCGCTGCTCGCCGGCGACCCGGCCTACCGCGAGATGACCTTCGTCGCCGACCCGCGGATCGTGCGCGGGGGCTGCGTCGTCGAGGGCCGCGAGCGCATCATCGACGGCCGCGTCGACCTCGCGCTCGAGCAGGTCTTCCGCGTCCTCACGGGCACCGACGCCTAGGCGTCCCGGCCGCTCTTGCCGCTCGGCACCGATTGCCGAGCCTGCGACAAGGGCGGCCCCGCGCGAAAGATGCGCGCAACTCCTTCAAAGACAACGCATTGGAGGCTCGCCACACGGCACTGCACGACGGCACGGCGGTTGCCTTTCTCCACGGCGAACCCTCCTGCCCTCTCGCCGACCGATGGTCTCAAGCCAACTCGCCACGCTGACCGAACGAGTGTCGCACATCCCGCGGCTGCGCCCGCTGGGGCGCATCACGCGGATCGTCGGCCTCGTGATGGAGGCGACCGGCCTGGAGCTTGGCCTCGGCTCCCTCTGCCGCGTGACGAGCCTCTCCGACGACCGCTCGGTCCTCGCCGAGGTGGTGGGCTTCAAGGAGAGCGGCGCGCTGCTCATGCCGCTCGGCGACATCGACGGCCTGCACCCGGGCGCCACGGTCTCCGACCTCGGTCGCTCCCTCGGCGTCCGCGTGGGCGAGGCACTCCTCGGCCGCGTCGTCAACGCCCTCGGCACGCCGATCGACGGCAAGGGGAAGATCGAGTTCGAGAAGCGCGTGCCCCTCTCGCACGAGCCGCCCAACCCGCTCGAGCGCGAGCGCATCGACACGCCGTTCGTCACGGGCGTCCGCGCGATCGACGGGATGCTCACCATCGGCCGCGGCCAGCGCGTCGGCATCTTCGCCGGCTCCGGCGTGGGCAAGTCGGTGCTCCTGGGGATGATGGCGCGCCGCGCCGAGAGCGACGTGAACGTGATCGCGCTCCTCGGCGAGCGCGGCCGCGAGGTGCGCGAGTTCGTCGAGAACTCGCTCGGCCCCGAGGGTCTCGCCCGCTCGGTCATCATCGTCGCCACCGGCGACGAGTCGGCGCTCCTCCGTGCGCGCGGCGCGCTCGTCGCGACCGCGATCGCCGAGTGGTTCCGCGACCAGGGGAAGCAGGTCCTCCTGATGGTGGACTCGGTCACGCGCGTGGCGATGGCCTGGCGCGAGATCGGCCTCGCCGTCGGCGAGCCGCCGACGACCAAGGGCTACCCGCCCTCCGTGTTCGCCTACCTCCCCCGCCTGCTCGAGCGCGCCGGCAACGGCGCGGTCGGCGGGATCACGGGCATCTATACCGTCCTCGTGGACGGCGACGACTTCACCGAGCCGGTGGCCGATGCGGCCCGCTCGATCCTCGACGGCCACCTGGTGCTCACGCGCCGCCTCGCGAGCGCGGGGCACTACCCGGCCATCGACATCCTCGAGTCCAAGAGTCGCGTGCGCGATCACGTGATCACGCGCACGCAGCGCGACGCGGCGGGCGCGGTGCAGCGCCTCGAGGCCGCGTACCGCGAGAAGGAGGACCTGATCCTCGTCGGCGCGTACCAGCGCGGCACCCACCCGGTGGTCGACGCCGCCGTGGAGCTTCGCCCGGCGATGCTCGACCTGCTGCAGCAGCCGCCCGAGGAGTACACGCCGTTCGACCGCACGGTCGCGCTGCTGCAGGAGATCGGGCAGCGCGCCGCGACCGCGATCCCGCGCCCGGGCGTCGCGCCCAAGGTGACGCCGCACATGCCCCAGATGGCCCAGTCGAGGATGACCGCGTGACCGCCCCGTCCAGCCGCTTCGCCTTCGGCCTGCAGCGCGTGCTCGACCTGCGCCAGCAGCGCGAGCAGCAGATCGCCGGCCGGCTCGGC
>CAZPJF010000491.1:0-2611 GCA_964586095.1 uncultured Gemmatimonas sp.
AGTGCGTCTCCTCGGCGAGGTTGCCGTACCAGATGATCACGAACTGCGAGAAGGTCAGGTAGCCCCAGAACGCCGTGAATGCGAAGCAGAGCTTGCCGACGTCGTGGTAGTGCTTCTCGGTGATCAGCTCGGGAAGCTCGGGGAACTGCCCCTTCCACCAGCGGAGCAGCACGGCCCAGACCATGAGCGCAACGAGCCAGCCGCCCATGAAGACCTGCCAGCCGTACATCGTGCTGAAGAAGTGGAAGTCGAGCGACATCGAGTGGTCCCAGGCGAGGATGCACCACCCGAAGCCGAACACGAGCGCCATGACCACCGCGATCCTGCCCTGCAGCGAGTGCGTGGAGTGCAGCTCGCGCCGCTCCTCGCCGAAGCCGGCCCGCATCCGCGCGCGGAGCCCGGCGGCCCACGACGCGCCGTGCTCGGGCGTGATGCCCACGTCGAGCCGGACCGAGGTGTAGACGTACCAGAGCTGCAGCACGAGCAGCGCGCCGAAGACCACGATCGAGCGGGCCCAGAAGAAGCCGTGCGCGAACCAGGTCTCCTTCTCGGGGATGAGCTCGCCCGTGCCGACGAGGTCCCACCACGGGTAGATGTGGCCGCGGCCGCCGAAGATGATCACCAGCAGGCCGATCGCCGCGAACGGCAGGAAGGCCGCGTACCCCTCGAGGAAGCGGACCACGCCGCGCGACCAGCGCGCGGTGGTGATGCGCTGCACGGCCGAGAACATGACGGCCGCCGAGGCGATGGTGGTGAAGAAGAGCCAGTTGACGAGGAACGCCTGCCACGCGCGCGCCTCGCCGGTGGCGGCGCCGACGGCGAAGAGGAGCATGCCGAGGACGCCGACGACGAGGCCGCCCTTCTTGGCGAGCGCCGGCATCTGCTTGGACTGCAGGACGCCGACGAACTGGTCGCGCGGTGGGGAGTAGTGGTGCTGGCCGCTCATTCGTGACCTCCGTCATGGCCGGCCTCGGCCTTGGCGCCCTCGGCCTTCTCGGCCTTGGGGGTGATGTGCGCGGTGCTCGGCTTCAGGTAGGTGGCCGGGACGGTCGGGCCGACCTTGGAGAAGCCGGGGAGCTTGTCGCCGGTCTGGCCGGGGAACCCGACCGGGCCGGTGGCGACGGTGTAGCGGCCCTGGAGGCCGCGGATGTAGTTGACGACGTCCCAGCGCATCTCCTCGGGGATCCGGTTCTGCGGCGGCATCAGGCCGCGGCCGTTGCGGAGCATGCCGAAGAGGTAGCCGTCGGTGCGGGCCTGGGTCGCGGCGCCGTTGATCGGCGGCGCGAACGCGTAGGCCGGGTTGAGCGCGGCCAGGTTGCCCTTGCCGTCCCCGAGGTCGCCGTGGCAGACGGCGCAGTTGATCTGGTAGAGCTTGTGGCCGTTGGCGAGCGAGCGCGCGTCGGCCGCGACCGGGTTCTGCAGGCCCGAGAGCGAGTCGACGGTCGGGATGTTCGGGGCGTACGAGACCTGCCAGGCCGCCACGGCGATGCCCGTCGTCGGCACCGAGCCCTGCGGGTTGCCGCGGAACGGGATCGTGTCGCCGGCGAGCGAGTCGCTCGAGAACTTCTGCCAGGTGCCCACCGACGGCTGCTGCTTCATGTCGGTGAGCCAGATGTCGCCGTCGCAGGCCGATACGGCGAGCGCCAGCACGAGCGCGGACAGGCCGCGCAGGGTCGACTTAGCGCTCACCGCGCACCTCCACCGCGCCATGACGGCGCAGGATGGCCTCCACCTCGGCGAGCTTGTCCGGCGCGCACTCGCACCAGACGCCGTAGTGGCCGTTGCTGAACCGCGGGTCGTACCCGACGGTCACCGTCAGGCGCGGGATGCCCGCGAGGTAAAACATGCCGAACACCGTCGAGAGCGCGCCGACCATCACCATCACCTCGAAGCCGAACACCGTGTACGGGATCCAGGTGGAGATCGCCTTGCCGCCGACGACGAGGGGCCAGTACTCCGAACCCCAGATCGCGAGCCAGTAGCCGAAGATCACGCCGGCGAGGGCGCCGAAGAGCGTGAACTTGCGCACCGGCGACGGCGGCGGCTCGATGGCGTGCTCGAGCTCGTGGCGCGGGGTCGGCGAGTAGGCCGTGATGTCCCCGAGCTTCTTGTGCTCGAGTTCCTCGATCGCCTCCACGGTGCTGTCGAGCTCCGCGAAGACGCCGATCATTCCCCGATGCATCTCAATGCCCCCCGTGGTGGTGGTGCGCCTTCTTCATCTTCGGCGGGACGATCTCCTTGATCTCAGCGAGCGCCATGACCGGGAGCTGCTTGACGAAGAGGAGGAACCACATGAAGAACCAGCCGAACGAGCCGATCAGGAGGCCGTAGTCGACCCAGGTCGGGACGTACGACGACCACTGCCAGGGCTCGACGTCGTGCGAGAGCGACGGCACGACGATCACGAAGCGCTCGAACCACATGCCGATGTTGATGAAGATCGACAGGATCCAGAGCCACGTCGGGTTGCGGCGCAGCTTCTGCGAGAAGAGCGAGAGCGGCAGGATCATGTTGCAGGTCAGCATGATCCAGGCGGCCCACCACCACTGGCCGAACACGCGGTTCCAGAAGTAGTCCTGCTCGTACTTCACGCCGCCGTACCAGGCGATGA
>CAZPJF010000492.1:0-2560 GCA_964586095.1 uncultured Gemmatimonas sp.
CCCTGGAACGAGTAGGGCGAGGAGCGCGGCTTGAAGGCGCCGCCGCGGAGGGCGACCGCGCCGGCGGCCTTCACGGCGCGCGCCGACGCCAGGATCTGCGCCTCATTCTCGACCGAGCAGGGGCCGGCGATGACCGGCACCGCGGGGCCGCCGAAGGTCACCCCCGGCGCGATGGTGACCAGCGTGTTCTCCGGCCGCCACTCGCGCGAGACCTGCTTGTAGGGATTCGAGACGTAGATCACCTCTGCGACGCCGGGGAAGTCCTCCACGGCGGAGCCGTCCACGCGCCCGTCGTTGCCGACGAGCCCGATCGCGGTGCGCTGGGCGCCGGGCATCGGCTCGGCGCGGTACCCCTTCTCGCGGATCCAGTCACAGACCCGCTGGACGTCGGCCGCGGTGGCCGACTGCTTCATCACGACGAGCATCGCGGCCTCACCCCTCGGCGGCGGGAGCGCCCGCCGCCGCGAACTCGCCCTCGTCGACGGCGGGGCCGTTCATCCGCACGCTCACGAGCGACGAGACCCCGGGCTCCTGCATGGTGACGCCGTAGACCGCGTCGGCGGCCTCGGTGGTCGTGCGCGGGTTGTGCGTGATCACGATGAACTGCGTGTTCTGCTTGAACTGGTTCAGCATCCGCACGAAGCGCCCGATGTTCTGGTCGTCGAGCGGCGCGTCCACCTCGTCGAGGAGGCAGAAGGGGCTCGGCTTGGTGAGGAAGATGCCGAAGAGGAGCGAGAGGGCGACCAGCGCGCGCTCGCCCGACGACAGGAGGTGGATCCGCTGCGTCTTCTTGCCGCGCGGGCTCGCGTGGACCTCGATGTCGCAGTCGAGCGGCCGTTCGGGATCCTCGAGCCGCAGGTCGCACTCGCCGCCGCCGAAGAGCGTCATGAAGATCTCGCGGAAGTGCGCGCGCACCTGCGCGAACGTCGCGAGGAACATCTCCCGCGCCGTGACGTCGATCTCCTTGATCGCCGCCTGCAGCTTGACCTGCGCGTCGGCGAGGTCGGCGCGCTGCGTGGTGAGGAACTCGAGGCGCTTGGTCTCCTCCTCGTGCTCCTCGATCGCGAGCGGGTTCACCGGGCCGAGTTGCTCGACCTGCCGGCGGAGGTCGTCGGCCTCGGCGCGGAGCGCCTCGTCCTCGGCCTCGACCGGCGCGTAGCCCGCCAGCAGCTCGTCGAGCGGGCGCCGCCACTCGGCCTCGAGCCGCTCCTTGATCGCGGCCCGCTTGCCCGAGAGCTCGGCGAAGCGCAGCTCGGCGAGGTGCAGCCCCTGCGCCCCCTCGTCCGCGGCGCGGCGCGCGGCGTCGAGCCCATGCTCGGCGTCGGTGAGCGCCGTGTCCGCGGCGCGCACCCCCTCCTCGGCCAGCGCCAGCGACTGGTCCGCCTCCGCCTGCGCGGCGCGGCGGGCCGCGATCTCCTGCTGCCAGACGCCCATCTGTTCCTCGAGCGCGCCGTCCTCGACCGCGAGGGTCTCCAGCTCGCGCTCCAGCGCCGCGAGGCGCGTGATGGCGTTCTCGCGCTCGCGGTCGAGCCGCTCCCGGCGCTCGGACGCGACCTGGCGGCGTGCCTCGGCCTGCGCGTGCGCCACCTGGTGGGCCGCCCGCGCCTCGCGCGCCTCGTCCTGCATGCGCTCGGCGGCCACGAGGAGCGCCCGCGCGCCGTTCGCGGCGTCGTCGGCGTCGGCGAGGAGGCGGGCCGTCTCCTCCTGCGCGACGATGCTCGCGGTGACGCGCTCGCCGAGCTCGTTGTGGCGGCCGGCGAGCTTCTCGCGCAGGGCCACCGCGTCGGCGAGCTCCCGCGCCTGGCGCTCGCGGACGCGGTCGCGCTCGTTGCGCACCTGGGCCGCCTGCGCGGCGGACTGCTGGGCCGCCGCCGCCGCGTCGGCGGCGTGCGCCGCCTCCGTCTCGGCGCGCACCACGGCGTCGTGCACCTGCTGCGCCGCCGCCTGCACCGCGGCGCGCCGCGCCTCGATCGTGCTCAGCTGCGCGCGGAGCTCCTCGAGCTCCGCGCGCCGGCGGAGGGGCCCGGCGCCCGACTCGCGCGCGGGGAGCCAGACGGCGCCGCGCGCGTCGACGAACCCGTTGCCGTCCGTCGTCGCGTGCACCCGCCCGAGCAGCGCGCGCACCCAGCCGCCGGCCGCACCCTCGGTGCGCACGCGCGCCGCGAGCTCGTCCGGGTCCCCCGACGGCGCCGATCCGTTCACCGCGTCGAGCGGGAGCAGCAGCAGCGCGCCGGGGTTCACCTCCGCATGCCAGGCGCGCACCGCATCGGCCGCGGCGCGGTCGCGCACGACGACCGCGTGCACCGTCGGCCCCAGGAAGCGCTCCACCTGCGCGGCGATCGCCGTGTCGGCGCCGATGAAGTCCGAGAGCGGGCCGAGCACCGCCTCGCCGCCGAAGCGCTCGCGCTCGCGGAGGAGGCGCGCCGCCGCGGGCGCCAGGCCCACGCGCTCGCGCTCGAGCCCCTCGAGCGCCGCGAGCTTGGCCTGGATCGCGGTGTGCTCCTCCTCCACGCGCCGGACGTCGGCGCGCGCCGCGGCCTCGGCCTCGCGCGCGGCGCGG
>CAZPJF010000493.1:0-2549 GCA_964586095.1 uncultured Gemmatimonas sp.
GGATGTACCACTCGGCGTCCATGAACGTCTGCCGCATCAGGGCGACGGTGCCCATCGCGGAGTTGGGATACATGCCGCCCAGCTGGAAGGAGCGCTGGAAGCCGATCGCCTGCGCGAGGTCGGCGCGCAACACGCGCTCCCGCACGCCGGCGTCGCTCAGGTTCACGACCGAGGCGGTGCCGCGGAAGATCCCCTGCCTGGGCACCGCGAGCGCCGTGCCGAAGCCGAGCGACCGGAGCGCGACGCGCCGCGTGGAGTCGTCCTTCAGGTTGGCCGTGGTGCTGAACCAGGCGCGCACCTGCGGGTTCCAGTGCGTCGGCCCCACGTCACCGCCCTGCGGCACCGCGTCCATGCCGAGGTCGGCATGGGCGTCGATGAAGCCGGGGTAGACGACCTGGCCTTTGAGGTCCCACACGCGGGCGCCCGCCGGAGGCCGCAGGTTCCGCCCGACGGCGCTGATCAGGCCGTTCCGGATGACGACGGTCGCGCTGTCCATCACCTGCCCCGGCGCGGTGACCACCCGCGCACCGACGAGGGCGTGGAAACCGGTGCCGTTGTCGCGGAGCCCGGTCACGGGCTCGGTGCGCGAGGATTGCTGGGCGCCCAGTCCGCCGGCCGACAGCGCGCCGGACAGCAGGAGGCCGAGGCCCAGGAGCGTGCGGGAAGCTCTCACGAGGTACTCCGTGCGGGACGGCCGCGATGGCAGGGCGGTCGTCTGGGGAACGGGGTGGCGCGGCGCCTGCATCGCCGGTCGGCGCGTCGAGGATGACGCATCCATAAGGATGGGGGGCGGGGGAGACGGTGGCAAACGCGCACCGCCAGCCGGCTCCCCGGATGCAGTACGCCCGCCGCGGGACGGGCGCTGAGACGCCTTGCGCGCGGTGCGCCGTAGGCCCTGATTCAGGCACCATGCGCGCCGTCGTCGATTCGCAGGTCGTGGACATCCCGCACGAGATGACCAGCACGACCTTCGAGATCCCGGGCTACCGGATCGTGGCGAACAAGGGGGTCGTGCGCGGCATCGTCGTCCGCTCCCGGTCCGTGTTCGGCACCATCGGCGCGGGGCTGCAGACGATCCTCGGCGGCGACATCTCGCTCTTCACCTCGCTCGCCGAGCGGACGCGCCAGCAGGCGTTCGACACCATGCTCATCCAGGCGCACCTCGCAGGGGCGCATGCCGTGGTCGGCGTGCGCTACGACGCCACCGAAGTGATGAAGGGCGTGACCGAGGTGATCTGCTACGGCACGGCGGTCACGCTCGAGCGCATCGCGCGCTGAGGCCCGGCAGGGCCCCGGGGGGCGGCCCCCGCCGTCAGCGCCGCAGCCGCGCGAGTTCGACCTCCGACACGATGAACCCGAACGCCGCCCAGCCGCCCGACGCCACGGCGCGCTCGAACTGGGCGCGGGCGGCCGAGGTGTCGCCGCGCACCAGGTGCCAGGTCCCCAGCCCGTACGCGAGCGTCGCGACGGTCAGCCCGTCGTCGGACGCGCGGATCAGCTCCCCGGGCGGGATCGTGCCGCGGTAGAGCGCGAGGCGACGCGCGTAGCCGTAGTTGGGATCCACCGGGAGCGAGTCCGGCCGCCGGTCCAGCATCGCCTGCGCCTCGGCGAGGCGTCCCGCGCGGGCGAGGGACATCCATCGCCAGTCGGTGGAGCCGGCCAGCTCGCCCGGATTGGGTGCCACCGGCTGCGCCCGCCGGAAGAGCTCGGCGGCCTCCGCGAACTCGCCGCGGATGTAGCGGACGATGCCGAGGTGGAAGAGCACGCCGTAGTTGGACGGGTCGCGCTCGAGGCCACGCGTGAGGTCGGCGAGCGCCTTGTCGAACTCGCGCACCGAGAGGTGGCGGTGGCCGCGCCACCGGAGGAGCATCGGATGGTCGGGCGCGATCGCGAGGCCGCGCGTGAAGGTCTCGATCGCGGCCCCGAACTGCTGCGCGCCCGACTGCGCAACGCCGAGCGCGATGATGCGGTCCACGTTGCGCGGGTCGGTCGCGAGCGCGGCCTGCGCGCGGGCGATGGGCCCCGTGTCCGGCAGGGAGCGGTACTCGATGCCGGCGGGGGAGCGGTACTCCACCGACTGCGCGGCGAGGGGGGCGCCGGCGGCGAGGCAGAGGGCGAGACGGACGGCGTGGCGGCGCATCGTTGGCGTGGGCTGGGGTCCGGCCCCAACATACGGCGTTCGCGCGCCGCCCGGCGGCAACCCGGGGCGGCGAGGCATCGTAGGGGGACGCGCACGGGACGACCCACCCTCACGCGGAAGGGACTCGCATGTCCGGACAAGGCTCGGCGGGGAACGTCATCGCCGCCCTCTGCAGCTTCTTCATCCCGGGGCTCGGGCAGCTGCTGCAGGGGCGGCTCCTGCGCGCGATCTTCCAGTTCGTGCTCGCGGCCGTCCTGTGGGTCGTCCTGTTGGGATGGGTGATCCATCTCTGGTCGATCCTGGACGCGGCGACGTGGAAGGCACCGGCGGGGCGCTGAGCGGGAGCGGGCGGCGGCGCACGCCGGCGCTCACGCGCCCGCACCGTCGTGCCGACACTCACGGGGACATC
>CAZPJF010000494.1:0-2547 GCA_964586095.1 uncultured Gemmatimonas sp.
CTCCGCGACGCCGACGTGATCCGTCGCGCGGCGCGCGTCACCGCACGCGAACTGCGGAGCCTCGGATTCAACTGGGCCCTCGCGCCGGTGGGTGACCTCGAGCGCGAGCCGCTGAACCCCGCGCTCGGCGCGCGCAGCTTCGGCCTCGACGCGCAGCGTGCGGCGGAGTGGGTGGTGGAGTGGGTCGACACCTGCCAGGCGGAGGGCGTCCTCGCCTGCGTGCGCCACTTCCCGGGGATGGGGCGCGTGGCCGTGGACCCCGCGCTCGCGCGCGCCGAGGTGACGACGGCCGCCGGCACGCTCTGGGCCGACGACCTCCTCCCGTTCCGCGGCGCGGCCGATACCGGCGTGGCGAGCATCATGGCGGCGAGCGCGGCCTATCCGCGGCTCGATGCGAGCGGGCGGCCCGCCGCGCGCTCGCGGCCGATCCTCACCGAGCTGCTCCGCCGCGAGCTCGCCTACGACGGGCTCATCGTCAGCGATGCGCTCTCGGCACCCGGGCTCCTCCAGGGCGACGACGAGGGGATCGCGGCCATCGAGGCGCTGGCCGCGGGCTGCGACCTCCTGCTCGCGCCCACCGACCTGCACGGCGTGCTCGAGCTGCTCGAGCGCGCGGCCGATGCGGGCATGCTCGCGCCGACGGCGATCGAGGAGAGCCGCAACCGCCAGCGCTTCTGGGCGCAGTGGGGGGCGCCGGGCCCGGCACGCGAGCCCACGCTCGACGACCTGCTCTGGGCGCGCCAACTCGCCGACACCCTCGTGCACCCGGTGCGCGGCGTCCTCGCGAACGTCGGGCCGGTGATCGACGTCATACAGGTGGACGACGACGCGGGGATGCACTGGCCGGTCCCGTCGCGGGCGCCGTTCCTCGACGCCCTGCGGGCGCTGGGGCATGACCCGCGCGTGGTCGAGGGACCCACGCCGGAGGGGCGGGGGGCGGTGCTCCTCGCGCTGTTCGGCGGGCCGGCACCCGGCAAGGGCCGGGCGGGGTACTCGAGGGAGACGTGGCGGCGCGTGGCGCAGGTGGTCGCCCACGCGCGGCAGGCGAGGCGCTCGGTGGTCGTGGCACTCTTCGGTCCGCCGCGCCTCGCCGCCGAGATCCCCGAGGCGGCCAACGTGATCTGCGGCTGGAACGCGGAGCGCGTGATGCAGGAGGCCATGGCGCGCCGGCTCGGTTGAGCGCGCCCGCGCGGCCGGCGCGGCAACTCGCCGCGTCCTGCAACCGTACGTAGGTTCCAACGAGTCCAACGAGGGACGATGCCCGAGTTCACCGCCCACCTGCAGGACGCCCTCGCCCCGGGGTACACGCTCGAGCGTGAGCTCTCCGGGGGCGGGATGTCGCGCGTGTTCGTCGCGACCGACGTGGCGCTCGGGCGGAAGGTGGTCGTGAAGGTCCTGCCGCCCGAGCTGGCGGCCGGCGTGAACCACGAGCGGTTCCGGCGCGAGATCCAGGTCGCCGCGCAGCTGCAGCACCCGCACATCGTGCCCCTCCTCTCGGCGGGCGAGCGCGGGACGCTCATTTGGTACACCATGCCGTTCATCAACGGCCACTCGCTCCGTGAGCTCCTCGCCAAGGGCGACCGGCAGTCGGTGAAGGACGTGGTGCGCATCATGCGCGACGTGGCCGAGGCGCTCGACTACGCGCACGGGCTCGGCGTGATCCACCGCGACATCAAGCCGGGCAACGTCCTGCTCATGGGCTCGCACGCGCTCGTCACCGACTTCGGCGTGGCCAAGGCCATCTCGGCGTCGATGCCGTCCTCCGGCTTCACGAGCGCGGGGATGGCGATCGGCACGCCCGCGTACATGGCGCCCGAGCAGATCGCGGCCGACCCCGCCGCCGACCACCGGATGGACCTCTACGCGCTGGGACTCCTCGGCTACGAGCTGCTCACGGGCCAGGTGCCATTCAAGGAGGACTCGCCGCAGAAGACCATGGCCGCGCAGCTCACGCGCGACCCGTCGCCGGTGGAGGACACGCGCGGCGACGTGCCGGCCCCGCTCTCGGCGCTCGTCCGCCGCCTGCTCGCCAAGCTGCCCGAGGAGCGGCCGCAGCGTGCGAGCGAGGTCGTGGCCGCGCTCGACGAGATCGCCCTCACGAGCGGGCAGCACCTCGCGCCGCTCCGTCCGGTCGCCAGGCCGTCGCTCGGGCGCACGCTGGCCGTCGCGGCGGTGGGCGTGGCGGTGGTGGGCGCGGCCTGGCTCATGGGCGAGCGGTCGGGGGCCGAGGCGGGCGAGGCCGCGGCGCGCGACTCGGTGCTCGCAGCCGAGTCGAGCGCGGTCGTCGCCGCCGCGTCCATGCTCACGCGCGAGGACTCCATGGCGATCGCCGAGGCGGTGAGCGCGCGCATGGCGCAGCGCGCGGCGCAGCGGGAGGCGCAGCCGCCGCGCGCCGCGCCGGGCGCCACCGGGAGCACGCGCCCCGCGGCCGCCGCGGCGCCGCGCGCCGACGCCGCGGCGCTGGTCGCGATCGCCGACTCGATCCGCGTGCTCGTCCAGCGCGCGATGCTCGACTCGCTCGTGCAGCTCGCGCGCAGCGGCCGCGGG
>CAZPJF010000495.1:0-2537 GCA_964586095.1 uncultured Gemmatimonas sp.
GATGTGGGCGACGATGCAGAAGTTGCGGATCAGGTTCGGAGGGGTCACGGCGGGTCCGGCGGCGGGTTCTGGATAGCCTTGAAAGCTAGTGGAGTCATGATGGCGCTCCAACCGCCGCCGGCGATGTCCCGCCACCACCCCGGCTGGCCCGCGGCGCGGCGTGCACGACGCGCTACGGCACCGGCAGCGCGAACGCGACCACTGCGTCCCCCCGTCCGAACCGCCCGCCATCCCCCCCGGCCGCGACCACCAGGTACTGCCGCCCGTCGGCCCCGAGGTAGGTCATCGGCGTCGCCTGGCCGCCGGCCGGGAGCGGCGCGCTCCAGAGCTCGCGCCCCGTCTCCACGTCGAACGCGCGGATCCGCCGGTCGAGCGTCGCCGCGATGAACGCGAGCCCGCCCGCCGTCACGATCGCGCCCCCCAGCTGCGGCGAGCCGGGCGGCGGGGTGGCCGGCGCGCCGCGCGCGGCAGCCGTGTCCGCGGCGGGCGCCCCGAGCGGCGTCTCCCATGCGATCCGCCGGTTCGCGATGTCGACCGCGACCAGCTTGCCGAAGGGCGGCGGTGTGCACGGGACACCGTCCGGCATGAAGAGCAGGCCGCGCACCTGGTGGAACGGCGTCCCGCGGAGCCGGTTCACCTGCTGACCGAGCCGCGACGCATCGCGGCGGAGGGAGTCGAGGTCGAGACCGGCGGTCGGCATGAGCCGGACGAATGCGGCCATGGTGTTCACGGGCACGATCGCGAGCCCACGCCCCGGATCCCAGGCCACGCCGCCCCAATGCGCGCCCCCGATGTTCGACGGCACCGCGAGCGTCCCCCGCAGGCTCGGCGGCGTGAACGGCCCCTCGTTGCGCAACGAGGCGATCCACTGCCGGCACTGCTCCCGGTGCGCCGGCGTGAGGCCGAACGCCTCCTCGGGGCGCAGCGCGTGCGGGCTGAGCAGGGGGAGCGCGCTGAACGGTTGCGTCGGCCACGCCTCCTCGCCCGCCACGTCGCTGCGGGGGACCGGCCGTTCCTCGACCGGCACGATCGGCTCCCCCGTCTCGCGGTGCAGCACGAACAGCATCCCGGTCTTGGTCGCCTGCAGCACCGCGGGGACGGTGCGTCCGTCCACCTCGAGGTCGACGAGCGCCGGCGGCGACGCGTTGTCGTAGTCCCACAGGTCGTGGTGCACCGTCTGGAAATGCCACACCACCTCGCCGGTCGCGGCCCGGAGCGCGACGACGCTGTTGGCGTAGTCGTTCCGTCCGAGGCGACGGCCGCCGTAGTAGTCGGGGCTGGCCGAGCTGGTGGGGACGAAGACGAGCCCGCGCGCGGAGTCCGCGGCGATCACGCTCCACGCATTGGCTGCACCGGTGCGGTGCGCGCTGTCGCCGCGCCACGTGTCGAAGGCCGGGTCGCGCGGGTCCTGCGGCACCGGGTCCCACGTCCAGCGCAGCGCGCCGGTGCGCGCGTCGTACCCGCGCACCTCGCCGCTCGCCGCGTCGAACCGGTTGTTGTCGGCGATCGCCGACCCCACCACGATCATCCCGTTCACGATCGCCGGCGGCGACGTCACCTCGTACTCGGCGAACTCGAACGGCGCATTGCGGAGCCCGCGCCGGAGGTCCACGGTCCCCTCGCGGCCGAAGCCCGCGCAGGGGCGGCCGTCGCGCGCGTCCAGCGCGAGGAGGCGGCCGTCGACGGTCGCGGCGATGATGCGGCGGCGGCACGGTGCGTCGCGCTCCGCCGTCGGGTCGACCCAGGTGGAGACGCCCCGCGACGTGAAGTCGCCGAATCCCGTGCGCGCGCCGACCTTCGCGTCGAAGCGCCAGCGTTCGCGGCCACTCACGGGGTCGAGTGCGATGATCCTGCCGAGCGGCGTGCTCAGGAAGAGGGTGCCGTCGACGAGGATCGGCGTCGCCTCGAACGAGCGCTCGCCCGGCTCGAGTTCGCCGGTGCTGAAGGTCCATGCCACGGCGAGCCGCGCGACGTTCGAGCGGTCGATCTGGGCGATGGGCGCGAATCGGGAGCCGCCGGCATCGCGGCCGTACGCAGGCCATTCGGTGGGGGCCGGCCCCGGGAGCTGCGCCCCCACGGGGATGGCTGCGGCGGCCACGAAGACAGCGACCGCGAGAAGCGCGACGCGCAAGGCGGGCGCGAACGGGGAGCGCGGCACCATGGGAGTCCCTCCGGTCGAGTCGTGGCCGGACCACTTCGGCGCGCTGAACGCGGCGAGTGGTCGGGCCGTACCGTTTGCAGCACTCAACCTATAGCTTCCGCCGTCGCATGACCGCGCCCGCCCAGCAAGCCACCCGGGCTGACCTGATGGATCCCCAGACCCTCGCGTCGCTCGGGCGACTCGAGGTCATCTCGCGTTGGCTGGTGGACGGGCTCCTCGCCGGGCTCCATCGCTCGCCCAAGAAGGGCTTCTCGGTGGAGTTCGCCGAGCACCGCCCGTACCAGCCCGGCGATGACCTGCGCTTCATGGACTGGAAGGTCGCCGCCCGCGCCGACAAGTGGCTCCTCAAGCAGTACGAGGAGGAGACCAACGTCCG
>CAZPJF010000496.1:0-2534 GCA_964586095.1 uncultured Gemmatimonas sp.
GGCTCCTCCCACGCCGGCCAGCGCCAGAGCCGGAAGGCGGCGAGCGGCCAGTTGCCGTACGGGTCGAGCGCGGGGATCGTCCCGAGCACGTCGGGACCCGGGCCGAGCGCGACGACCGCGAACCGGAAGCCGTCGGTGGGGCGCCCGGTGAGCCGCGAGCCGCCGCGGCCCTCGAGCGCCGCGGCGCGGTCGGACTCGGACACCACCTGGTGCGAGGAGGGATCCGACACGTTGAGCAGCGCCCACGGCAGCCGCAGCTGCAGCATCCCGGCCTCCTCGTCGTACCACCAATCGGCGAGCGAGTGCTCGCTCGCGCGTCCGAAGCGCAGCCGGCCGACGGTGACCCCCTGTCCGCGGATCAGGCGCCCTTCGCCGGTGAAGCGCGGCCGGTTGGTCAGCGCCCAGAGCGAGTCGAAGACCCCGTCGATGCGCGGCACGCTCATCAGCGGCCGGCGGAAGTGCTCGCCGAAGTACGCCCCGCTCCCCGTGAGCCGGTGGGGCATGTACGGGAGGTAGTCGGGCACGACGCGCAGGTCCGCGTCGTCGGGGCCGCGGAGCGTGACGAGGTACTCGAAGCCGGTCGCGCTCCGGAGCCCGCTGGTGGGCAGCACGCGCTGCCCGAGCGCCGGGTCATGCGTGTCGATCGCGAGCTGCACCGCGACGGACTCCCACGGGAAGGGCCGGCCGCGCCACGCCGGCGCGTCGAGCGCCAGGTACACGAAGCCCTCGTCATGGCCCACGCGGAGCGCGGCGCTGTCGCGGCCCACGAGCGCGCCCCGTTGCAGCACCGGGAGCGCCTCCCATGCCGCGCGCGCGCCCCCGGGCAGCGGCACGCGCCCGGGCGCGCCCGGGCGCAGCGCCAGCAACCCGTAATGCTCCTCCGCGCTCAGCATGTTGTGCCAGAGGCGTCCGCGCTCGGCCGGGAGCTCGTAGTCCATCACGAACCAGTTGCGCTTGAACCACTCGTCCATCCACGCGAAGACGATCGCGCCGGCGGCGCCCGCCTCGCGGATCTCGGCCGCCAGCCGCGCGTTGATCGGCCCCGCCTCCTGCTCGCTCACGCCGCCATGGTGCCAGCCCTGCGGCTGCAGGTGGGCCGTGCCGCGGCTCGTGGGGATGCCGAACTCGGAGACCACGAGCGGGAGGCCACGGTGCACGCGCCGCAGGTCGGAGAGATACCCGAAGAAGTTGGACGGACCGCGGCTCGAACGCGCTGCCGAGTACCCGGGGTCGTAGAGCATGAAGTCCGGGTAGTACGGATACACGTGGTAGCTCGCGAACCACCCCGCGACGTTGCGCGCGGTGGTGCGCACGAGCGACGGGTCCAGCGCGACCCCCTCCTCCTCGTGCGGCGTCGCCTCGGCCGGGTCGGGGTCGTAGCGCAGCCCGCGGAACCGCATCTGCTGCTCGTACGACGTCTCCGTCGGGTGCACGATGGGGTCGGTCGTCGGCCAGTTGGTGTAGGCGATCGGCCGCTGCGCGTTGTACGTCTCCTCCTCGTACGCCAGCAGCAGGTCGCACTGCTGGACCATCCACACGTCGGTGGGCGTGCCCTGCGCGATGGTGAGGTGGCGCCCCGCGTACCGCCGCGGCGCCGCGGGGGAGGCGTTGAAGCCGACGACCGAGTAGGGCTCCCACTCGCGGCCGAGGATGTACGCGATGGTCCAGGGCGAGACGTCGGCGTCGTAGCGGCCGCTCGCATGCCCGGGCCGCGGCGCGATCTCGGCCGCCCCGTGGAGCAGGTCGACCACGTCGCGGATCTCCGCCGCGAACCCGGCGTTGAAGCCGGGGTCGGCGAAGTCGTCGCGCGGCGGGAGCTCGGTCCAGACCCCGTGCACCAGGTAGAGCGGCGCGGTGGGCCGGGCGAGGTTGTGGGCGCGCAGCGCGCGGTAGAAGGCCGGCGGGAGGATGGTGTACACCCGCAGCGTGTTCGCGTGCATCGCGGCGATCATCCCGAGCCAGCGCGCGTACGTCGCGCTGTCGGTGGGGAACTCGGCGGGGAACCGGCCCGGGAGCGCCAGCCCGAGGTTGACCCCTTTCATGTAGAAGGGCTCCCAGCGGCCGCCGCGTCGGAGCTCGAAGCCCTCGCCGCGCACGCGGAGCGTGAGGTCGAGCGCGGCGGCGCGGCGCCGCACGGGCGGCGCGCCGCCGCGGTCCGCGTCCGGGGCGAGCTGCGCGAGGCGGTCGCGGGCATCGGCCCGGTCGGGAGCGAGCGCGAGCACGCGCCGCCAGGCGGCGATCGCATCGGCGGTGCGGCCGCGGCGCTCCGCGACGAGCGCGCTCCCCTCCCACGCGTCCACGGCGCGCGGCGTGCGCGCGCGGAGGGCGGTGAAGGCCGAGTCGGCGGCGGCGAGCCGGCCGGTGCGCAGGAGCACGAATGCGAGGCCGGTCGCGGCGTCGTCGAGGGCCGGGCAGTCGCGGAGCGCGGCACGGAAGCGCTGCTCGGCCAGGTCGAGGCTGTCGGCGCGGTACGCACGCCAGCCCTCCTCCGCGCGCGCGGCCGGCGCCGCCGGGCAGCGCGCCTGCGCGGCGAG
>CAZPJF010000497.1:0-2530 GCA_964586095.1 uncultured Gemmatimonas sp.
CCGAGCTCCTCGTGCTCGACGAGCCCACCGACGGCCTCGATCCCGTCATCCGCCGCGACGTCCTCGGGGCGCTCGTCGAGTACGTCGACGCCCGGCGCGCGACCGTGTTCATCTCCAGCCACCTCGTGCACGAGCAGGAACGGATCTGCGACTGGATCGGCGTGATGGACGGTGGCCGCCTGATCGCCGAGCTCCCCATGCAGGAGTTCCGCAGCGGCATCAAGCGCCTGCGCATCGCGCAGGCCCCCGCGGTCCGCGATGCCGCGCCCTTCGCCCTCCTCTCGCGCGCCGAGCTCACGGGCCAGCACGAGGAGTGGATCGTCCGCGGCTGGCAGCCCGGCATGCGCGAGTGGTTCGAGCGCGTCGGCGCCGACGTCCGCGACGTACAGGACCTCGACCTCGAGGAGAGCTTCGTCGAGCTCCTCCGCGGGGCGCGCCTCCCCACCGGCCCGGAGCAGAACTGATGTTCGGACAGATCCTCTACACCCAGCTCAAGTGGACGCGACTCGCCGTCGCGCTGCTCTCCGTGACCACCTTCGCGCTGCCGGCGCTCCTCTGGCGGATCGCCAGCGGCCGGCACGGCAGCGACATCGCCGCGGTCGACCTGCTGTCCGGGTTCGCCTCGCTCGGCCCCGGCCTCACCCTCGCCGCGATCTTCTGCGGCTTCATGGGCGTCGCGCAACCGTGGGCCGTCGACGCCGCGGCACGTCACGTCTATCCGCTCGCGCTCCCGATCTCCTGGCGCCGCTACGTGGCCATGCGATTCGGCGCCGGCGCGATCCTCCTCGCCATCCCCTCGCTCGCGCTCTGGCTCGGCTGCCTCACGGTCCTCGCCCTCATCGACCTCCCGGGCGCGCTGCAGGCCTACCCCACCACGCTGGCGGTGCGCTTCCTCCTCGGGGCGCTCGTCGCCTACGCGATCGTCTTCGCCGTGCAGTACCTCTCCGGCCGCAACGCCGCGCACCTCCTCCTGGTCGCGACCCTCCTCTTCGCCGGCACGGTCACCGCGCTCGACATCGCCGGAAAGGCGAGCGTGCTCGAGTCCGCCACCGCCTGGCTCTTCCGGTGGCCGGGGCCGCTCGCGGTGTTCGCCGCGGACTGGACGCTCATCGATGTCTGACCGCGCGCCGCTCCCGCCCGCTCGCCGCGTGCCCGCGGCCCGCCCGCTCGCGCGCCACCTGCTCGCGCGTCGCGCGCTCGCGACCGCCCTCGTCGTCGGGACCCTCTCGACCCCTGCGCGCGCGCAGGCGCCGGACCTCGACGCCTGGCGGGCGCGCCTCGCCGAGCAGCAGGAGCGGCTGCGCGTGGCGCGCGAGGCAATCGCCGAGTTCAACAGCGACACGCGCACGTTCGACGCCGCGGCGGTCGGTGGCGGGATCGCCATCCACTTCGCGCGGGGCGCGCTCACGCCCGCCGACTCGGCGGCGCTCGCGGACGGCCTCGAGGCCGCCGTGAGCCGCCTCCGCGAGCGCTTCGGCGACGCCGGCCCCGCCCTCGTCGCGGGGGAGCGCATCACCGCCCGCGCGGATGACCGGCGCCCGCGTTCGCCACTCGCCCTCTGGCGCGTCGGCGGCGGCGTCGCGAGCCTCGCCCTCCCGCGTCCCGTCGATGCCCGCGTCGTCGAGGCGATGGTCCTCACCCTCGCCGGCCAGCGGCTCGTCGCGCGCACCCCGGCACTCGCCCGGTACGACGGCACGCACGCGCTGCGCCCGGAGCGCGTCAACGGCGCGGAGGTCGCGCGGCACCTCGTGATCTCACGCGCCGCGGTCGGCCGCCGCTGTGCCGACGGCGTGCTCGAGTCCTGCCGCACCCTGCTGGCCCCCTTCTCCGCGCGTGATGCCTTCGCGACGTACTTCGAGCCGTCCGACTACCGGCTGGTGGTGCGCACGGGTCGACTCCCGACCGGTGCCGACAGCGCCCTGCATGCCGCGCACACCGCATGCGTCGATCAGGCGGACGCGGCGGCGTGCGCGCGCGTGGCACGCGCCGTCCTCCCGAGCGACCCGTTCAACTCCATGGTGCGTGGCACGCTGCTCACCCGGGCGGTCGTCCTCGGCGGGTCGGGCGCGCTCGCGCGCGCCGCGGAACGCCCCGACGCGCCGCCACTCGAACTGCTCTCGCACATCGCGGGCGTGCCGGTCGACTCGCTCGTGGCCGAGTGGCACCACGCCACCTTCGCGGCGCTCGCGGAGCGCCGCGACGGCAACGCCCCGTACCTCGTCGCGAGCATGGCGTGGGCCGGGCTCCTGCTCCTCGCGGCGTCGCGCCGGAGGTTCCTGTGAACCCGGTCATCCGCTGGGTCGTGCTGCCCGCCGTGGGCGCCCTCACGCTCGCCGCGCTCCTCACCCCGCGTACCTCACCCCTCCGGTTCGCGACCGAGCGCCGGATCCGGCTCGACTCGCTCGATCGGCAGTGGCGCCTCGAGGCGCGGCGCACGGAGGTGCTCTCCCAGGTCGTCGAGCGGCTCGAGGTGCGGGCGCGCGCGCGCGCCGTCGCGGAGGAGCGTCGGGCGCCCCTCGTCGTGCGGGTC
>CAZPJF010000498.1:0-2480 GCA_964586095.1 uncultured Gemmatimonas sp.
CACGAGCGCGAGGAGGGCGAGGAGGATGGGGGGACGCATGGGCGCCTATGCTACCGGGCGGTACACGGACGCGGAAGGGGGGCACGCCCTCACATCATCGCGAACGCTACGGGATTCTCCGTCCTTGCGCCGCCGTCCACAGCGCGTACCAGTCCTCCCGCGTCAACTCGACCTCTGCCGCCCCCGCCGCGCGCTCGATCCGCTCCAGCCGGTTGCTCCCCACGATCGCCACCGGCCGCGCGGGATGCGCCAGCACCCACGCGAGCGCGAGCTGGTCCGCCGTCGCGCCGCCATGCCGCCCGGCCATCTCCGCCGCGGCCTGCTGCACGCGCACCGACGCCTCGTCATCGGTGCGCAGCAGCCGCCCCCCCGCGAGCGGGGACCACGCCATCGGGTGCACGCCGAGCCGCTGGCACTGGTCGAACACCCCGTCGTGGATCGGGTCCATGTGGAGCAGCGAGAACTCCACCTGGTTCGTGACGAGCTTCCGGTCCATCCGCGCGTCGAGCGCCTCGTACTGCGTGGCGCTGTGGTTGGAGACGCCCGCCGCGCGGATCTTCCCGTCGCGCACGAGCCGGTTGAGTCCCTCGGCGGTGTCGTCGGGGCTCGTGAGCCAGTCGGGGCGGTGCACGAGGAACAGCTCCACGTGGTCCACGCCCAGGAAGCGGAGCGACTTCTCGAGGCTCTTGATGAGCCGCGCGCCGCGCGCGTCGTAGTACGAGACCTTCCGGTCCGGGTGGAAGGCGTTCGGGACGTAGATGCCCGCCTTGGTGACGATCTCGATCCGCTGGCGGAGGCCCTTGTCGAGCGCGAGCGCGGCGCCGAGCGCCTCCTCCACGCGGTACTTCCCGTAGATCTCGGCCGTGTCGATGGTCGTGATGCCGAGGTCCACGCAGCGGTGGAGGCGGTCGAGGAGGGCGCGCGGGGTCGGCGGCTCGGCGTCGTTCAGGAGGCGCCAGGTGCCGTAGGCGAGGCGGGAGACGGTCAGGCCCGTGGAGCCGAGGCGCAGGCGGGAAGCGAGCATGGGGTGGAAAGATACGGTCGGCGTCGAGCGGGTCACGCCCAGCGTGCCGCGGCACCGATCTTCGTTCGGCGGGGATCGCATACACGCGACCGATTGATTTCTGCTGTACGCGCACCTAAGCTCGGCTGTCCCCAGCAGGAGCACGTGGTGCCCACCCGCAAGCCGTCCGCCCGCAGGAAGCCCGTCGCCAGCCCGCGTGCCGCATCCGCCGCCACTCCCAAGGTACGGAAGGGCAAAGCGGGGCGGCCCAGTCATGGACCCCACATGAAGCGCAAGAACATCTACGTGGACCAGCGGAAGCTCGACGAGGCGAAGGCATTCCTCGGGGTCGCGACCGAGACCGAGGCCATCGACGCGGCGCTCGCGCGCCTCACGTTCGCGCGGCGCTTCGTGGAAGGGCTCCGGGAGCTCGCGACGGTCGGGGGCTTCGACTACCCCTTCGAGGACGACCGCCCGTCGGAGCGCGACCTGAAGTGGTCGTGACCCTCGACCTCAGCGTGCTGATCGACGCGATTCGGTCCCCGGAGCACGCCGAGCAGCTGGCGGCCTTCGCGCTGTCGGGGCACCGCATCGGGATCTCGAGCGTGGTCGTCGCGGAACTCGAGCTCGGCGCCCGTACGCCGCGCGCGCGGGCGTCGCTGCGCACGGGAATGCTCGGGCGCCTCCTGGCGTCCAACGGGCACCTCGCCCCGGCGCCGGAGGACTGGTTCGAGATGGGCCGCCTGCTCGCCGAGCATCCCGAGTGGGCGCACACCGCGAGCCGGCAGAACGACATCCTCCTGGCCCAGCAGTGCGCGCGCCTTGGCTGGGCCCTCGTCACCCGCGACGCCGACTTCGTCGCCCTGCGCCCGCTCTGCCCGGGCCTCGCCATCCTGCCGCCATTCCCTGCGTAGGGTACCCAGGGGCATGCGCGGGCGCCGGCCGAGCGCTCGCTGGCGCGCCCGGCGCCCGCGTCCGTTCGGCTAGATTCCCCCCATGGCCCTCCTGTTCCGCAAGAAGGACGAAGCCCCCCGCAAGTCGCTCTGGCAGCGCATCAAGGACATCGCCCTCGCCGACGTCGCGGTCATCGCGCGCGGGGGGGTGGACCAGGGCTCGCTCGAGCTGCTCGAGCAGACCCTCCTCGAGGCCGACTTCGGCGTGCCCGTCACCCTGCGGCTCGTGGAGGAGGTGCGCGCGCAGGCCCAGCGCGGCACGGTCAAGTCGCAGGAGCAGTTCCTCGGCGCGCTGCGCGGCGGGATCGAGACCGCGCTCCGCGCCGGGAAGAGCGACCCGGCTCTGAGGCTCCCCGCCGAGAAGCCCGCGGTGATCCTCGTGCTCGGCGTGAACGGCGCGGGCAAGACGACGTTCATCGGCAAGCTCGCGTCGCGGCTCAAGGCCGAGGGGAGGTCGGTGCTCCTTGGCGCGGGGGACACCTTCCGCGCGGGGGCGATCGACCAGCTGCGGGTGTGGGCCGAGC
>CAZPJF010000499.1:0-2478 GCA_964586095.1 uncultured Gemmatimonas sp.
GCGCTCGTCGGCATCCGCTCCACCATGGGACTCACGTCGCGCGCCGGCGTCGTGCCGCTCAACAACGAGGCGGACATCGCCGGGCCCATGGCGCGCACCCTCACCGACGCGGTCGAGGTGTTCCAGGTGGTGGCCGGCGAGGACGCCGACGACCCCGCCACCGCGCCCGCGCGCACGCATCGCGCCCCGGACTATCGCGCGTTCCTCGTGCCCGGCGGCCTGCGCGGGGCCCGCGTCGGCGTGCTCCGCCAGGCGTACGATCGCCCGACGCTCGACGCCGAGGTGGCGCGGGTGTTCGCGCAGGCGCTCGAGGATGTGCGGGCGGCCGGCGCCACGGTGCTCGACTCGGCGCGGGTGCCCGCGCTCGACTCGATCCTCGGGCTCGCGCGCGGGTGCAACCGCTTCAAGGCCGACCTCGAGGGCTACTTCGCCGCGCGCGGGGAGGGCGCGCCGGTCCGGACGGTCGAGGCGATCCTGCGCAGCGGGGCGTTCCATCCGCTCGCGCAGGTGCGGCTGCAGCAGGCCGCCGCGGTCACGCTGCCGCCGGACTCGATCCCCGGCTGCCGGGACCGCGCGCGGATGCGGGATGCGCTGCGCGCCGCCGTGACGACGCTCATGGACTCGCTGCGGCTCGACGCCCTCGTGTACCCCACCTGGAGCAACGTGCCGCGCCTGATCGGCGACCTCAACACGCCGCACGGCGACAACAGCCAGGTCTTCTCCCCCATCACGGGATTCCCCGCGATCACCGTGCCGATGGGGTGGACGCGAGACGGCACGCTGCCCGCCGGCCTCACGTTCCTCGGCCGGATGTGGGACGACGGGCGGCTGATCCGCCTCGGCCTCGGCTACGAGCAGGCGACGCGCCATCGGCGCGCGCCGCGGGTGGCGCTCACGGCCCGCTGACCGCCGCGCGCTTCCTGGCCGTCCGCAGCTGCAGCTCGTACGCCTGCTCCACCACGCGCGTCGCCTCGGCGGGGTCGTCGGTCACCACCATCAGGTCCATGTCGCCCGGCGAGATCTTCCGCTCGGCGAGCACGCGGCTGTTCAGCCAGCGCACGAGCCCCGCCCAGTAGTGCGTGCCGAAGAGCACCACCGGGAACTGCGAGATCTTCCCGGTCTGGATGAGCGTGAGCGCCTCGAACAGCTCGTCGAAGGTGCCGAAGCCGCCGGGGAAGATGATGAACGCGCTCGAGTACTTGATGAACATCGTCTTGCGCACCGCGAAGTAGCGGAACGCGACCGCGGTGTCGACGTAGGGGTTGGTCCCCTGCTCGAACGGCAGCTCGATGTTGCAGCCCACGCTCGGTGCGCCCGCGAGCCGCGCCCCCTTGTTGGCGGCCTCCATGATGCCGGGACCGGCACCCGTGATGATGGAGAACCCCTTCGCGCCGAGCTGCCGGGCGACCTCGACCGCCGCGAGGTACTGCGGGTCGTCGGGGTGCGTGCGCGCCGAGCCGAAGACCGACACGCCCTTCTCGATGGCCGCGAGCTTGTCGAAGCCCTCGATGTACTCCGACATGATGCGCATCACGCGCCACGGGTCGGTGGAGCGGAAGTCGCTCTTGGGGCCCCCGTACTGCAGGAGCTTCGCGTCCTCGGTGAGCGCCCAGGCGAAGTCGCCGATCGCGTCGTCGGTCGCGGAGCGCGGGAGGACCTCTTCGCGCACCGCGGGCATCGCACCGGAGGCGCGGAAGCCCTCGTCGATCCGCGCCTTGAGCGCCGCCACCGACTCGTTCGCGGCGGCGGCGATGCGCTCGGCGTCCACGCGCGTGCCGCGCGCGCTCCGGGCCGTCGCGGCACGGCCGTTCGTCGCGCGGGGCGGCGATGACGCGCCGGCCGGCCCGCGCTTCGCCTTCGGGGTCGTGCCAGACGTCGGCCCGGGGCCTTTCGACCGCTTCGTCGTGCGCTTGGGTGCCATGGCCCTGAAGTTTACCTTGGGGCGTGTCCGCCAGCGACCCGACGCGCCGTTCCCCCGCGCCATGACGCTCGCCCTCCTGGTGGCCGACGGCGCCCGGCCCGACACGCTCTTCGGCGCGATCGACGCCGGCCACCTCCCCGCCCTCGCGGCGCTGCGCGCGGAAGGCGCCGCCGCGACCCTGACCAGCTGCTTCCCGTCGGTGACGGGGCCGGCCTACGTCCCGTTCCTCATGGGCCTCCATCCCGGCGAGGCTGGTGTGCCGGGCATCCGCTGGTGGGACCGCAGCGGGACGCGCGCGTACGCCGCGGGCCAGGCGCGCAGCTACGTGGGGTTCGAGGCGCTGCGGCAGGACGGCGACCTGGTGCGGACCCATCCCACGCTCTTCGAGCTCGCCGCCCACCCCCTCGCGGCCTTCACGCCCATCGGACGGGGCCTGCCGCCCGGCGCCCGGCTTGGCGCCGGCGTGGCCGCCTGGCCCCGGCTCGCGTGGACGCACTTCCGCGGCGACGTCGACGGGTGGCTGCGCATCGAGCAGGGGCTCGTCGATCGGATCGCGA
>CAZPJF010000500.1:0-2461 GCA_964586095.1 uncultured Gemmatimonas sp.
AGCGCGAGCGTGCCGCGCCGCGCGCCCGGCGCTGACCGCGCCCGCACTCTCCACCACCATTCCACCACGACATGTCCGCTCTCGCATTGCCGCCGATCATCCAGGGAGGCATGGGTGTCGCGGTCTCCAACTGGCGCCTCGCCCGCGCCGTCTCGTCCGCCGGGCAGCTCGGTGTCGTCTCCGGGACGGCGCTCGACACCGTGCTCGTCCGCCGCCTGCAGGACGGCGACGTGGGCGGCGCGGTGCGCCGCGCCCTCGAGCATCTCCCCATGCCGGGCGTCGCGGCGGACCTCCTGCGCCGCTACTTCCGGCCGGAGGGGCGCGCACCGGGCGAGCCCTACCGCGTCCTCCCCATGTACAAGCAGGCGGTGAGCGCGCTGCGCGAGCAGGTCACCATCGCGGCGAACTTCGTCGAGGTCTTCCTCGCCAAGGAGGGACACCAGGGCCAGGTCGGCATCAACCTGCTCACCAAGGTCCAGCTGCCGACGCTCGCCTCGCTCTATGGCGCGATGCTCGCCGGCGTGGATGTCGTCCTCATGGGCGCCGGCATCCCACGCGAGATCCCGGGCGCGCTCGATGCCCTCTCCCAGGGGGCCGCCGCGACGCTGCGCTTCGACGTCGAGGGACAGCCCGCCGACCAGCCGCTCTCCCTGCGGCTCGACCCTGCCGACTTCGCCGGCACGCCGGGCGCGCTCGCGCGGCCGCGCTTCTTCGCCATCGTCTCCGCCCACTCGCTCGCCACCACGCTCGCGCGCAAGGCCAACGGCACGGTCGACGGCTTCGTGGTGGAGGGCGCGACCGCCGGCGGCCACAACGCCCCGCCGCGGGGCGCGCTGCAGCTGAACGCGCGCGGCGAGCCCGTCTACGGGGACCGCGACACGGCCGACCTCGATGCCATGCGCGCGCTCGGCACGCCCTTCTGGCTCGCCGGCGGCGTGGGCTCGCCGCAGGCGTTGCGCGACGCCCGGCGGCTCGGGGCGGCCGGCATCCAGGTGGGCACGGCCTTCGCCTACGCGGACGAGTCGGGCTTCACCCCCGAGATCAAGCGCACGGTGCTCGACGACCTCGCCAACGGCGAGGTGGGGATCTTCACCGACCCGCGCGCCTCGCCCACCGGCTTCCCGTTCAAGCTCGTCGAGAGCCCCTCGCTCGCCCAGGCCCCCGCCGACCGCGAGCGCATCTGCGACCTCGGCTACCTCCGCACCGCGGCGCGCGGTCCCGACGGGCGCATCGTCCATCGCTGCGCCGCCGCGCCGGTGGAGCAGTTCGTCAAGGCCGGCGGCACCGTCGAGCAGACCGTCGGACGGCGCTGCCTCTGCAACGGGCTCGCGGCGGCCGTGGGCCTGGCGCAGGTCCGCGAGGGCACGGGCACGGAACTCCCGCTCGTGACCAGCGGCGACAGCCTGCTCGAGCTCACCAGCATCGCCCAGGGGCGCCGCTCGTACACGGCGCAGGACGTCCTCGACTACCTGCTCGCGGACCCCGAGGCGCCCAGCACCCGGTGCAACGCGAGCACCCCCGCACTCAGCGCGAGCACGCCCGTGAACTGATGGGCCACGCCGAGGGCGATCGGCACCGCGAGCAGCAGCGTGACGATGCCGAGCGTGACCTGCGCCAGGACCGCCGCGCCCATCCACTGCACGGCGCGCGCGGCCTCGGCGCCGAGCGCGCTCGCGCGCGCGCGGAGCGCGAGCAGCAGCGCGAGCAGGCCGGTCCCGATGGCGAGCAGGCGGTGATGGAACTGCGCGGCCGCCGGGTTCTCGAACGCGTCGCGCCACCAGGGCGTGAGCTGGCCGTAGCCCAGTGGGACGAGGGTCTCCCCCATCAGGGGGAAGGTGTTGTAGATGCGGCCCGCGCGGAGCCCGGCGACGAAGCCGCCGGAGAGGAGCGTCACGAAGAGCAGCACCACCATCAGCCCCATCGCCCAGCGCCAGCGCGCAGCGGGCCGCGCGGCGCGCGCGACGGGCCGCAGGTCGGCGAGCGTCCAGAGCGCCACCGCGAGGATGGCGAGCGCCAGCGCGAGGTGCGCGGTGAGGCGGTAGGCGCTCACCGACGACCGCTCGGCGAGGCCGCTCTGCACCATGTACCAGCCGAGCGCGCCCTGCGCGAGCGTGAGCAGCGGCAGCACGGTGAGCCGCATGTGCAGCCGCTCCGGGATGGCGCCGCGCGCGAGCAGCACGACGAACGGCACGGCGAACACGAGCCCCACGCCGCGCGCGAGGATCCGGTGGAACCACTCCCACCAGTAGATCAGCTTGAACCCCTCGACCGTGATCCCCTTGTGCGTGGTCCCGGCCTGCGGGATCCGCTGGAAGGACGCGAAGGCCGCGTCCCACTCGGCCGCGCTCAGCGGCGGCAACACGCCGGAGAGCGGCTTCCACTCGGTGATCGAGAGTCCGCTCTCGGTCAGTCGCGTGATGCCGCCCACGACGACCGCGAGGAAGACGGCCACGATGCAGGC
>CAZPJF010000501.1:0-2443 GCA_964586095.1 uncultured Gemmatimonas sp.
GCGGAGCCCCCGAGCGAAGACGGAGTCCCGGCCCCGGGAGGTGAGGGCCCCCTCGCTCCCCGGGGCCGGCGTGGTCGCCCGGCACACCGCCTTCACACACCACCACCACCACCACCACCACCACCACCACCACCACAACCACCACCACAAACCCTCAGCTCATTCGTGGCTCGGAGATGACCAACTCGTGATGCCCGCCACAGCCGCGTTTGATGCACGTTCGTCCCCCGTGAAGCTCCGCGACACCCTCCTCGACTGGATCGCCACCGGCGCGTCCGTCACCGGCGTGCTCACAGCCATGAGCACCTTCGACATCATCCAGCGCGTCGCCATCCGCATCGGCGAGCACGAGCACCAGCGCGCCGTCAGCCGCATGGCCTGGGGCATCAACCTCGGCGTCCGGCTCGCGGGCGCGCGCTTCCGGATCGACGGCCTCGAGAACGTCGAGCCCGGCAAGAGCTACATCATCGTCGCCAACCACCAGTCGATGTTCGACATCTCCATGGCCTCCGAGCACCTCGCCGCGCTCGAGCCCCGCTACGTCTCGAAGAAGGAGCTCGAGCGCGGGGTCCCGGGCGTCTCGTACAACCTCCGCCGCGGCGGCTCCGCCCTCATCGACCGGAGGGACCCGGAGCGGGCCATCGCCGCCATCTCGGAGCTCGGACGGCGCATGAAGCAGCGCGGCTTCAGCGTCGTCATCTTCCCCGAGGGCACGCGCTCCAAGACCGGCGAGATGAAGCCCTTCCGCGAGTCCGGCCTCAAGGCCCTCGTCCGCAGCGCCCCGGGCGTCGACGTCCTGCCGGTGACCAACCACGGCGGCTCGGCCCTCTTCCGGAACAACCTCAAGCCCGTCGTGCGGAACGTGGAGCTCGGCATGCGCGTGCACCCGGCCATCCGGCCCGCGAACCCCGACGCCCCGGAGGAGTTCACCGCCTTCGTGCGGCGCTGCGAGGACATCATCCGCAGCGGGCTGCCCGCCGCGGATCGGCAGGGCGCCTGGGGCAAGACGCCGGACAGCCGTCCCCACGGCGCGGCGCCCGAGGCCGCGGCGAGCCCGGCGGCGTAGCGGCGAGGCGTCTCGACCATCGAGCCGCGCCGAGCGGCGTGATACCTTCGCGGGCGTGTCCTCCGAGCTCGTCGCGGGCTCCGTCGTCGCCGGCCGCTACCGGCTCGACCGCCTCCTCGGCGAGGGCGGCATGGGGATCGTGTGGGCCGCGGCCGACGAGACCTCCGGCCAGCGCGTCGCCCTCAAGCTCCTCCGGCCGGGCGTCGCCGAGAGCGCCACGGGGCGGCGCCGCTTCCTCCGCGAGGCGCGCGCCATCGCGGCCGTCCGCCACCCCAACGTGGTCGCGATCCACGACGTCGTCGGCCTCGACGACGGCACCCCGGTGCTCGTCATGGACCTGCTCCAGGGGGAGTCGCTCCGCGACCGCCTCTCGCGCGACGACGTCATCGCCCTCCCGGAGCTCGCGCGCATCCTCCTGCCCGCCGTCTCCGCCGTCGGCACCGCCCACTCCCGCGGCATCGTCCACCGCGACCTCAAGCCCGACAACATCTTCATCGCCGCCGGCGTGCCCGACGATCAGCGCATCAAGGTCCTCGACTTCGGCATCGCCAAGCTCACCGCGTCCGAGGGGGAGGCCGCGGCGACGGGCGCGATCACCCACACGGGCGCGCTGCTCGGGACGCCCTATTACATGTCGCCGGAGCAGATCCTCGGAGAGCGCGACATCGACCACCGCGCCGACATCTGGTCGATCGGCGTCATCCTCTACGAGTGCCTCACCGGAGCGCGGCCGACCGAGGGCGACAGCGTCGGCAAGGTCCTGAAGCGGATCATCACGGGCTCGATCGCGCCGATCCGGAACATCGCGCCCTACCTGCCGGACGACATCTGCTCGCTCATCGACCGCTCGCTCTCGACCGAGCGCCACAGGCGGCCCGCCGGCCTGCACGAGGTCGCGCGCGTGCTTGAGCGCTACGGGCGCACGGCGTACCTGCCGTTCGGCCCGCCGGCGCCGCCGACCTCCCAGCCCTGGCTCCCGGCGCCTCCGGCGGGCAGCTCGCGGCGGGCCGCGGACGCGCTCGAGCTCGGCCCCACGTCCGCCCGCGCGCTCGAGCTCCTCGCGACGCTGCCCGCCGGGACGCCGCCCTCGATGGCCCGCGGGCCGGGCAAGCGGATCTCCTTGCCGCCCGCGGCGACGGCGCCGACCCAGCGGCCTCCGCCTCCTGCGGGCGCGTCGCCGGGGGCGATCCACACGCCGATCCACACGCCGCCGGGGCTCTCGACGCCGGCGCCCGCGGACCCCGCGAGCCCGGCGAGCGCGCCGGCGCCCATCGCCGTGCCCGGCGCGCGCCGCGCCCGCCGGCGCCGCGTCGCCGCCGCCGCGATCGGCCTCGTCGCCGCCGCCATCGCCGCCGCGGCCGTGGTGAAGGGCGGCTC
>CAZPJF010000502.1:0-2442 GCA_964586095.1 uncultured Gemmatimonas sp.
CGAGGCGCTCGACGGCGCGGCGGACCAGTACGCGCTCGGTGTCGTCGCCTACGAGCTCCTCACCGGGGCGCCGCCCATCCGCGGGGAGAACCTGATGCAGGTGGTCTGGCGCATGGTCAACGAGGCGGTGACACCGCTCGCGTCCGCGCGCCCCGACGTCCCGCCGGAGCTCGCGAGCGCGGTGCACCGCATGCTCGCCCGGCGCGCGGCCGACCGGTTCCCGAGCGTGGCCGCGGCGGTCGCGGCGCTCCCGCCGCTCGCGCCGGGTCCGGAGGATGCCCTGCGGGAGACGCTGCGCGCGCTCGCGACCGGCGCCGGACGCTCGTCGGCGGCCGTGACCGTCGTGCAGTCGGCCGAGCCGCCGGCCCCGGTGGCGCTCGGCTCGCTCACTGCGCCGCTCGAGGCGGCGGTGCTGACGATCGATGACGAAGTCGACCTGCCGCTCGACGCCCGCGATCCCGAGGGCGCCGCGACCGGCGCCGGTGCGGTGACGTGGGAGTCGAGCGACCCCGCGGTGGTGCGCGTGACGGCCGAGGGCCGCGCGCTCGCCCTCGGGATCGGGCGCGCCGTCGTGCGTGCCCGGGTGGGCGAGCTCACGGCGGCGCTCACGCTCGTCGTGACGCGCTCCGGCGCACGGACGCTCACGCTCCTGCCGCGGCCCGCCGCGCTCGAGGTCGGGGACCTGGTCACGTTCGCGCCGCGCACCGGCGAGGTGGCCGGCGCGTTGCCGCACCCGCGCCTGTTCCGCTGGTCCACCAGCGATGCCCGCATCGCCCGCGTCGATGCGCTCGGGCGCCTGGTCGCGCTCGCCGAGGGCGACGTGGAGGTGTCGGTCCGCGGCGCCGGGGCCACGGGCAGCATGACGTTGCGCGTGATCAAGCCCACCATCACGGCCGTGCGCGTGACCGCGCCGGCGGAGCGACTCGCCGTCGGAGCACGGGTCCGGATGGTGGCCGCGCCGGCGAACTCGGGCGGCCACCCGGTGCCCGGGATCGCGGTGCGCTGGGAGGTCAGCGATCCGGCCATCGCGTCCATCTCGGATGACGGGCTGCTGACCGCGTTGCGGGGCGGGCAGGTGCTCGTAGCCGCGCGCGCGGCCGGCCGGGTCGGCACGGCGCGCGTAACGGTCGCCGCCGCCCCGCTCGAGGTGGCCGCGGTCCACTATTCCGGTCCGCGGTCGCGCGTGTCGCGCGTGGTGCGCTAGCGAGATCGAGCCGCGCCGGCCCTGCGCCGGCCCCGCGCCGGGCCGTGCGTCGTGGCCCGCCGATCACCAGCCGCTACGACGAGATCGTCGCCGTCAGGCCCCGACGGCCTGTGCCGCCGCCAGCCGCGCGATCGGCACGCGGAAGGGCGAGCAGCTCACGTAGTCGAGCCCCGTCTGGTGGCAGAACGCCACCGAGCGCGGCTCACCCCCGTGCTCGCCGCAGATGCCCACCTTGAGCCCGTCGCGGGCGGAGCGCCCCTCGCGCGTCGCCAGCTCGATGAGGCGCCCGACGCCCTCGACGTCCAGCACCTGGAACGGGTCGTCGCGGTAGATGCCCCGCTCGACGTACAGCGGCAGGAAGCGCCCTGCATCGTCGCGGCTCAGGCCGAGCGTGGTCTGCGTGAGGTCGTTGGTGCCGAACGAGAAGAACTCGGCCTCCGCCGCGATCTGCCGCGCCGTGAGCGCGGCACGCGGGAGCTCGATCATGGTGCCCACGAGGTACTTCACCGACTGCCCGGTCTCGCGCGCGACCAGCGCCGCCATCCGGTCGACGATCGCGCGCTGGTGCCGGAACTCGGCCACGGTGCTCACGAGCGGGATCATGATCTCGGGGTGCACCATGATCCCCTGGCGCGCGACGTTCACCGCCGCCTCGAAGATCGCCCGCGCCTGCATCTCGGTGATCTCGGGGTAGGTGACGCCGAGGCGGCAGCCGCGATGGCCGAGCATGGGGTTGGACTCGCGCAGCGCCTCCACGACGCGCATCAGTTCCCGGCGCGTCACGCCGACGCGGCGGGCCAGCAGCTTGGCCTCCTCGCCCCCGTGCGGGAGGAACTCGTGGAGGGGCGGGTCGAGCAGGCGGATGGTGACGGGGTAGCCGTCCATCGCCTCGAAGATCCCCTCGAAGTCCGAGCGCTGCATGGGCTGGAGCTTGGCCAGGGCGCGCCGCCGGCCGCCCTCGTCGTGGGCGACGATCATCTCGCGCATCGCGTGGATGCGGTCGCCATCGAAGAACATGTGCTCGGTGCGGCAGAGGCCGATCCCCTCGGCGCCGAACCCGCGCGCCACGCGCGCGTCGTGCGGGGTGTCGGCGTTCGCGCGCACCTTGAGCCGGCGCCGCGCGTCGGCCCAGCCGAGGAGCTCCGCGAAGCCGCGGTAGACCGGGGCGTCCTCGGCCGACAGGGTGCCGGCGTTCACCTGCATCACCTCGCTCGGCACCGTCGGCAGGTCGCCAAGGA
>CAZPJF010000503.1:0-2438 GCA_964586095.1 uncultured Gemmatimonas sp.
CAGCGCGGGGATCTCCCGCCGCGCCCGCTCCGGCTCGCGGTAGAGCGCGAGCGTGGCATGCAGCGCTGCGAGCGTGACCTTGTCCACGCGCAGCGCGCGCGCGAGCGGGTGCCGGCGGAGCGCCGCCACCACCTCGCGCCGGCCCACGATCAGCCCCGCCTGCGGACCGCCCAGCAGCTTGTCGCCGCTCATGAGCACCAGCGTGGCCCCGTCGCGCACCGCATCGCGCGCGGTGGGCTCGCCGCGCAGGCCCCAGGGCGAGAGGTCGAGCATGAGCCCGCTCCCGAAGTCGTGCAGCAGCGGCACGCCCGCCTCGGCGGCGATCGGCGCGAGCTCGCGCACCGAGGCCTCGGCCACGAACCCCTCGAGGGCGAAGTTGCTGCGGTGCACCTTCACAATCGCGCCCGTGCGCGGCGAGAGCGCGCGGCGGTAGTCGTCGGCGTGCGTCCGGTTGGTGGTGCCCACCTCCACGAGCGTCGTGCCGCTCGTGGCCATGATCTCGGGCACGCGGAAGCTGCCGCCGATCTCCACCAGCTCACCGCGGCTCACGAGGCTCTCGCGGCCGGCGGCGAGGGCCTGCAGCGCGAGCACGAGCGCCGCCGCGCAGTTGTTCACCACCAGCGCGTCCTCGGCGCCGGTCAGCTCGCCCAGGAGGGCGGCGCAGTGCACGTGCCGGCTCCCGCGCGCGCCGCGGTCGACGTCGTACTCGAGCGTCGAGGCGCCGCGGGCGACCTCGGCGATCGCCTCGAGCGCGGCGGGCGCGAGCGGCGCGCGGCCGAGGTTGGTGTGCAGCACCACGCCGGTCGCGTTGAGCGCCGCGCGCAGCGTCGGCCGCGTCCGTGCGGCGATGCGCGCCGCGACCGCGGTGGCCCACGCCTCGTCGCGGTCGGGGAGCGCCGCGCCCTCGCGCGCCTCGGCGACCATCGCGCGGATCGCCTCGATCACCAGCGCGCGCGGATGCCGGTCGGCGAGCACTCGGACCGCCGGGAGGTCGACGATGGTGCCGACGGCCGGGAGGGCACGCCGCGCGTCGCTCATCGCCGCCCGCTCACGGCTGCGGCCTCCCGGCGGGCGGGCGCGCCGCAGCGCGGCCCGGCGCGGCGGAGGAGTCGGCCGGCGCGGGCGGGCGGATGCGGAACTCGCGCTCGGAGTCCCGCGCCGAGCCGGAGAGGCTGCGCACCTCACGCACCTTGAGCCGGTAGGTGCCGGGCGGGAGCGGCGCGGCGTAGGGGACCACCCAGGCCTGGATCGGCCGCGGGCGCTGCATGCGGGGCGCGAGCCCCGCGAGCGAATCGGCCTGCGCGGCCCGCGCCGCGCGCCGCGCCGCCACGCGGGCGATCTCGGCCGCCTGCGGGTCGAGCGTGTCGGCGGCGAGCGCCGCCGAGTCCGCCGGTGCGGGGCGCGGCCGGGCGGCCGCGGTGTCACCGGCCACCGTGCTGTCAGCCTTGGCCGCGGAATCGCGGGCGGCGGCCGCGGCCGCCGCGGTGCGCACCGAGTCGAAGCGTTCGGCCGGCATCAGCTCGCCCAGCTCGACGACGCTCGAGTCACCGCGCAGCAGCGTGAGCGTGCGCGGTCCCGGGGTCCAGGCCGGGTCGGGCCCGCGGTCGAACCGGATGCGCAGGGCGGTGGAGTCCACCGGCTCGAGCGCCTCGATGCGCACGCCGAGCGTGTCGTGCACGAAGGCGTAGAGTTCCGTCGTCGCGCGGGCGGCGAGCGGGACGGTGGTGGAGTCGAACAGCTCGCGCTCGTCCAGCGCGCGGTCGCCATCGGTGTCGACCCAGCCGCGGAGGCGGTAGGTGCCGTCGGGGAGGTCGCGCACCGCGAAGCGGCCGAGCGAGTCGGCGCGCGCGGACCACCGGAGCGTGCTGTCCGTCGGCGCGAAGGCCTCGATGCGCGCGAACGACGCGCCCTTGCCGGCGCCCCAGTCGAAGACCACGCCCTCGATGGTGCCGGTCACCAGCGAGTCGCCGGTGGAGAAGACGATCTCGGTCGGCTCGCGGAGCACGTTGCCGCGCAGGTCCGCGAGGCCCGGGAGGAGGGTGACGCGGTAGGTCGTGTTGGGGCGGAAGCCGCCCCGCGGCTCCACCTCGATGCCCGTGCGCCGCCAGTTGACGCGCTCGCGGCCGTCGCCGGGCGAGAGGAGCACCATCGCGGCGAGCGTCGACGCGCCGCCGCCCATCGCGCCGCCGCCGAAGCCGCTGCCGCTCCCGAATCCGCTCCCCGAGCCGGCGATGGCGCCGGCGCCTCCGGTGCCGCCCGCGGGCTGCGAGCGTTCGTTGACGACCTCGTCGAAGCGGAAGAGGACCGCGCGCGTGCGCACGTTGCGTGCGGTGGTGTCCGGCGACGTCGCGACGAGCGCGGGGGGCTCCTTGTCGGGCGGCCCGCCGGGCGGGATGCCGGGGGAGGCGCACGCGGCGGCGAGGGCGGCGGCGACGGCC
>CAZPJF010000504.1:0-2436 GCA_964586095.1 uncultured Gemmatimonas sp.
GGGGAGCCAGACGGCGACGTAGCCGTAGACGCGCGCCGAGCGGTCGCGCTTGGTGTCGGTGAGGAGGTTCCGCAGGTGGACGTACGCCAGGCGGGTCCGGTGGAGCAGGACCCGCTTGGCGGGATAGCGCAGGGCGTCGCGCGGGATGCCCATCAGCGCCGCGCGTGCATCAGGCGGCGTGCTGCTCGAACTTGGCGGCGAGCGCCGGCTTGGGCACGGCGCCGATGACCTGGTCGACGAGCTTCCCGTCCTTGAAGAAGAGGAGCGTCGGGATCGAGCGCACCTGGAACCGCATCGCGGTCCGCTGGTTCGCGTCGACGTCGAGCTTGGTCACCTTGACGCGCCCCGCGAACTCCTCGCTCAGCTGGTCGAGGATCGGCGCGATCATGCGGCAGGGGCCGCACCAGGTCGCCCAGAAGTCGACCACCGCCAACCCCGCATGCTGCTCCACCTCGGACCCGAAGTTCTCGTCCGTCACCGCCACCGTCTTCGACATCGTCGTTCCTCTCCCCGTGGGCCCGCCGGTGCCATGCACCCGTCGGGCCCGCTAACGTTACGGCGTTCCCTGCGAGGATCCCCTCGCCCACGGACTCGCCCCCGGATCATGCCTGCCGCCACCCCACGCGGGACCCGCATCGCCCACATCGGCCTCGCCGTCTCGTCGCTCGAGGCCATCCTCCCCTTCTATCGCGACGTCCTCGGGATGCCCGAGGTGCCGCTGAACGCCGAGGACGGCGCGCGCATCGTCGGCCTCGCGGCCGGGGATGCCCTCGTGGAACTCCTGCAACCTCAGCAATCCGAGTCGCCCATCGCGAAGTTCCTCGCGAAGCGCGGGCCCGGCATCCATCACGTCTGCTTCGCCGTCGACGACCTCGAGGCCACCCTGGCCCGGTGCCGCGACGCCGGCTACCAGCTCATCGACGAGGTCCCGCGTCGCGGGGCGGAGGGGAAGCGGATCGCCTTCCTCCACCCCAAGTCGACGCATGGCGTCCTCGTCGAACTGACCGAATACTAACCGGTCGGGGCCGCGCCGTCGGGCGTCGGCGGCGCGGCGCCCGCGCCCCGGCAGAACGACTTGAGCGGCGTGAGGTCGAAGGTCTCCACGAACCAGCGGCCGCTCTTGGCGTTGCGCACGGTCGTGAACACCGGTGACGCCTTGAGCTCGCCCTGCGTCAGGTCCACGCGATGGAGCACCCGACCACCCTCTCCCCGCTCCGCCGGGCCGATGCGAGATTCGTCGTGCTTGAGGTGGCAATTGATGATGATCAGCCGGCGCTCCATCGCCCGCCGCTCCTCGCGGTCCCGCACGAGCGACTCCTCGTTCCCCCACACCGCCGAGATCGCCTGGAGGTCCTGCGCCTTGGCGGCGAAGAGGAACTGCTGCACCGCCCCCTCCGACGACGCCGCGCCCGGCTCGGGTCCGCCCGTCGCCCGGAAGCACGCGATCGATCCGACCACCAGCAGCATCCATAGCGCGCGTCTCAACGGCTCACTCCGAGTCTGAGGGTAGGTGTCAAGAAGATGAACGCCCAGCGGCTCTACATCAACATCGATCATGTCGCGACGCTCCGGCAGGCTCGGCGCGCCGCCTACCCCGACCCGGTGGCCGCGGCCCGGCTCTGCGAGGACGCCGGCGCGGACGGGATCACGGCGCACCTCCGCGAGGATCGCCGGCACATCCAGGACGCCGACGTCGACGCGCTCGCGCGCGGGGCGCGCACGCCCTTCAACCTCGAGATGGCCGCGACCGACGAGATGACGGCGATCGCCCGGCGCCTCCGGCCGCACCAAGTGACACTCGTCCCGGAGCGCCGCGAGGAGGTCACGACGGAGGGCGGCCTCGACCTCGTCCATGACCCCGCACGGATCCGCGCGACCGTCGAGGCCCTCAAGGGTGCGGGAATCCGCACCTCCCTGTTCATCGATCCCGACCTCGGCCAGGTCGACCGCGCCGCCGCCCTCGGCGTCGCCGCCATCGAGCTGCACACCGGCACCTACTGCCACCACCCCGCGGTGCCCGCGCACCTCGAGGCGCTGCGCGCGGCAGCCGCGCACGCCGCCGCCGCCGGCCTCGCGGTCCACGCCGGCCATGGCCTGACCCTCGCCAACGTCGGGCCGGTCGCGGCGATCCCGGCGTGCGAGGAGCTCAACATCGGGCACGCCATCATCGCCGACGCCGTCTTCGTGGGCCTGGGCGAGGCGGTCCGGCGGATGCGCGCGGCGATGGACGCCGCGCGCGCCCGTTGACCCCATCGCGCGGCATGGCCACACTTCCCCTCCGGTCCCTTGCCATGAACGCACGACGCATCACGCTGATCATTCTGACGCTCACGCTGGCGATGTCAGCCTGCCTGGCGCAGGCGCAGCAGGACGAGAAGGAAGCGCTGCGCAAACGCTTCGAGGCCCGCGACCCGGCGGTCCGCCAGCTCAAGGACC
>CAZPJF010000505.1:0-159 GCA_964586095.1 uncultured Gemmatimonas sp.
ATCTCGGCGCGTCAGCGCCGAACTGGTAGATACAAGGTTGTGCCGTGGCCGTTCAAATAGTCGCGGCGGCAGGGCCGCCGCAAGACTGGCCGAACCACAATAAGCGGCGGCCCAGCCGCCGCGTCCCACGCCACCGCCAACGGTCACCCACCGGCGTTA
>CAZPJF010000505.1:169-2430 GCA_964586095.1 uncultured Gemmatimonas sp.
CGTGGTGGGGCGGGCCCTTTACACCGGGCGGGGGCGGCGGGCCCGCCCAATCAGTGCCCGCACCAAATCCCGCGGCGCCCCTCCCCCCGCTTCCGTGCACACGGCCATCGGTCACCAACCGTCGTTAGGGCGGCGCGCTCCGACGTCAGGCGTCGTCGAGGAGCGCCCGGAGCCGCTTCTCCAGCTCCTCGGCCTGTCCGGCGTGGATGAACCGGCCGACGAGTCCAAGCCACAATCCGAACGCAAGCATCCCAACAAGCACCCACGCCGTCTCTGGGTCGCCGCGCTGAAGGGCGCCGATGGCCCAGGAGCCGACAAGGACGAGCCAGCCGACGATGAACACGGGGACGAAACCGAAGCCGGTGGCCCGCAGCGAGAGGCGGGTACCCCGCTCCGAGGCGGTCACGGAACCCTGTAGCCAGGCTCGAAACGAGTTGCGGCCGCGCTCAGGTAGCCGGAGGGCGATGCGATTCCGATCGAGCCGGCCCCAGAACTGAACGTGCGGCTTCGGCGCCGAGTTACCTCCTAGAAACGGCACCGGCTCAAGGGCGGCTGCCAGGCGACTGAGCACGGTCTCTGCATCGAGAGGAACTTCGAGTTCGATGACTTTCGGCATTCGCCAGTGCGTTGTGGCTCGGGTAGAATCAGGTAATCAACGCAACACCAGCTGAATCTTCTCGGCGGGCGTTCGCCAGCCAAGGGTCTCGCGGGGCCGGCCGTTCAGGCGGTCGGCGACGGCGTCGAGTTGCCGTTGTGTGAAGGTGGAGAGGTCCGCACTCCGGGGGAAGTACTGCCGGAGCAGGCCGTTGGTGTTCTCGTTCGAGCCGCGCTGCCACGGGCTCTGCGGATCGCAGAAGTAGACCTGCACGCCGGTGGAGACCGAGAACACGCGATGGTGGGCGAGCTCGGTGCCGCGATCCCAGGTGAGCGAGCGCTTGAGATGCGTGGGCAGTCGCTTGATCTGGCGGATGAGGGCGGGGATCACGGCGGTCGTCTCCTTGCTCGGCACCTTCACGAGGATCACGAAGCGCGTCGCGCGCTCGACGAGCGTCGCGATGTGACTGTTACCGCGGCCGGCGATGAGATCACCCTCCCAGTGGCCCGGGACCGCGCGATCGGCGACCTCGGCCGGCCGCTGGGAGATCGGGATCGCATCGACGATCTGCCCGCGGCCCTGCCCCTTGCGCGTGGCCGTGCGCGCGACGCGCACGCGCCGCCGGCGCCGGAGCTCCTGGGTCAGCTCCTTCTTCAGGACGTTGCGCGACTGGATGTAGAGCGAACGGTAGATCGTCTCGTGCGACACGTGGCACTCGGGCGAATGCGGATGGTCCTCGCGAAGCCGCGCGCTAATCTGGCGCGGGGACCACTGCTTGCCTAGCAAGTGCGCGACGCGTCGCCGCAACGGACGGTGGAGCGCGAGCCGACAGGCCTTGGGGCGACGCGCCGCCGCCCACGCCGCGATGTCAGCGCGCATCGCATCATACCCGTCGCGTCCGCCGTGCGCGGCGACCTCGCGACTGATCGTCGACGGGGCACAGCCGACCCAGCGCGCGATCTGGCGGAACGACTCGTCCCGCGCGAGACCTCGCGCAATCAGCTCGCGGTCCTCGAGCGAGAGGCGATACGGCGACCGGGCGCGCGGCCGCGGCGCGATGCCGCCGGCGGTGCGGATGACGTCGTGCACCGAGCCAGGGCGCTTGCCGAGCCGCCGGGCAATCGTGCGCCGGGACACGCCCTCGCGGTGCCACTTCCATAAGAGCGCGCGCTGCTCCCAGGTGTAGCCGCGCGGCGTGGTCGTTCTCGGGTCCATGCACACCTCCAAATCCTGAAAGATGGGAGGTGTTGCGATAACCATCTGACTCCGGTCGGCATAACGTCTGGTTGTGCTGTGGACGCTTCAATAATGCGGCCGCGCAGCGGCCGCCATCAATAGCGCGGCCATCAGTCACCAACCGCCGTTATGCCGGGGCGCGCCGGCACCGCCGGCCACGCGGAGCCCGTCGCGACGGCGGCGCGGCGGATGGGCTCGAGCGCGTGGGGCGCAACGCGCCCCGGCATGTCGCCCACCTGGGCGACACCACACGGGTGGAGCAGACCCCGAACGCCGCCGCCCCGCACCGTCGTCCATCGGCCGTTGTCGTTCCCCTCACCGTCCCCGATCCTGGACACACACTTCACCGCGTCGCGAGGGGTCTTCCTCGGCATAACGTCAGCAACTGTCTTGGAAGTCAAGCGAGTCCCGCCCCGGCGGCGGACCACTG
>CAZPJF010000506.1:0-2430 GCA_964586095.1 uncultured Gemmatimonas sp.
GACGCGGACGGAGCAGGTGGGCGAGTGCTCCACCTGCTCCAGTTGCTCCATCCCGCGCGAGGGCCTCGAGCGCCGGCGCCGCCGGTGCGTCGGCGGGGCCGGCCCGCTCCGCGTCGGTCAGCTTGGCCACGTACCCCGGCAGCTCCACGCCCGCGATGTCGCGCAGCACGTTCATCATGGGCGGCAGGGTGCCCGCCATGCTCTGCAGGAACCCGCTCGCGCCTCCCTTGCCGCCCTGGCCCGAGTCCCAGACCACGACCTTGTCGAACTTGATGTTCGAGATGGCCTTGGCCGAGGTCTCGGCGAGCGTGTCGAGGTGCTCCACCATCATGAGCTGGAACGCCTCCTTGGCGCCGCCGGCCGCGGCGACGAGCTCCTTCATCGCCTCGGCCTTGCGCGACATGATCTCGTACTGGCCGCGCGCCTCGGCCTCCAGCTTCACGTAGATGGCGCGCGCTTCCGCCTCGGCCTCGATGCGGCGCCGCTCCGCCTCGGCCTCGGCCTCGACGATCGTCTGCGCCTTCACGGCCTTGGCGGTCGCCTCCAGCTTGGCGCGCTGCTCGGCCTCCACGCGCTCGGCGTCGGCGATCGCGGCGCGCGCCATCGCGCGGAAGCCGGCCTCCTGCACGGCCGCCTCCGCCTCGCGCTTGCGGGTCTCCGCCAGCTGGTAGGCCTCGGCCTCGCGCACCGAGAGCGTGGCCCGCGTGGTGGCGACCAGCGCCTGCGACGTGGCCTCGCCCTCGATCGCCTTGGCCTCGGCCTCGGCCACCGCGATGCGGCGCGCCCGCTCGGCGTCCTTGATCTGCGCGTCGCGCTCGAACGCCGCCTTCTGCTCGCCGATCCGCTGTTCCTTGTCGAGCTCCGCCATGCGGACCGCCTGCAGCCGCTCGGCCTCCTTGATGAGCGCCTCGCGCTGCAGCGCGGCCGTCTGCTCGCCCACCGCCTGCTCCTTCTCCACCTCGGCGATGCGGACGAGCTTGTCGCGGTCGGCCTCGCGCACGCCGATCTCGCGGAACTTCACCGCGCTCGCGACCTGCACCGAGCGCTCGCGCTCGGCCTCGGCCACGCGCACCTCGCCCAGCTTCTCCTGGTCGGCCACGTCGCCGCGCGCCTGCTGCACCGCCATCGCGGCCGCCTTCTTGCCGATCGCCTCGATGTACCCCGAGTCGTCCTTGAGGTCGGTGATGTTCACGTTGATCAGCACGAGCCCGATCTTCTTGAGCTCCGGCTCGAGCGACGTCTGGATGCGGTGCAGGAACGCCTCGCGGTCGCGGTTGATCTCCTCGATCCGCATCGACGCGATCACCTGCCGCAGCTGGCCGAAGATGATGTCCTGCGCCTGCCGCTTGATCTGGTCGTGCGTGAGCCCGAGCAGGCGCACGGCCGCGTTCTGCCGCACCTCCGACTCCGTGCCGATGGCGACGGTGAACACCGACGGCACCGCCACGCGGATGTTCTCGAGCGAGAGCGCGTCCTTGAGCGGGATGTCGATCTGGATCGGCTCGAGCGAGAGGTAGGCATACTCCTGGATCACCGGCCAGACGAACGCGCCGCCGCCGGAGATGCACTTGGCCGTGCCGTCGCCGCCCACCTTGCCGGAGATCACCAGCACGCGGTTGGCCGGGCAGCGGCGGTACCGGGACACGAAGAGCACGACGATGCCGGCCACCACGAGCGCGCCGACCACGGGGCCGACCACGCTGAGCAGCGGGATGTTGTCGAGCACGGACGCGTCGAGTTGGGACCAGATGCTACCGCGGATCATTGGGCTCCTCGAGGAGTGAGAGGCGGCGCGCGACGACGACGGTGTCGGACGACACCACGTCGACGACGAAGACGGCCGTGCCGGAGGGGATCCCCTCCTCGCGGGTCACGGCGTTGAGTTCCTGGAAGCGTTCGTGCGCGATGAGGTGGACCTTCCCCTCGCCCGCGCTCGTGCCCGGGATGGAGAGCGAGACGGTCGCCGGCAGGCCGATCGCGGACTCGATGCGGAAGCTCTTGTCCTGCTCGAGCCGCTTCATGCTGCGCATGACGGCGGCGACGCCGATCGCGGAGGCGATCCCGGCGGTGAGCGCGAACGGCAGGGCGAGCCAGCCGTTGAGCCCGAGCTGGACGAGTCCGAGTCCCACGACGCCGAAGAAGGCCGCGGCCGCCGAGAGCGCGCGGACGGTGAAGAGGTCGAGCCCGTCGGCGCCGTCGACCTCGACGTCCGAGTCGAAGGCCCCCTCGCCGTCCACGCCGAGCAGGCCGAGGCCGAACTGCACGACGAGGACCGTCGCGCCGAGCACGAGGAACGTCAGGTAGAAGGTCGCCATCGGTCCGGGGAGTGGATGACGAATTGTGCCGAGCGGGGGAGGGCCGCACAATGAGGCGCGGCGCCGCCCGAGCCCTTGCGCGGCGGCGCGCGGGCGCTACAGATCGGAAGAGCAC
>CAZPJF010000507.1:0-2414 GCA_964586095.1 uncultured Gemmatimonas sp.
TCGGCGAGATCATCGAGAACCCGATCAAGTCGAACTTCCGCGAGGGGCTGTCGGTCCTCGAGTACTTCTCGTCGACGCACGGCGCGCGCAAGGGCCTCGCCGACACGGCGCTCAAGACGGCCGACGCGGGCTACCTCACGCGGCGCCTCTGCGACGTCGCGCAGGACGTGACGATCACCGAGGAGGATTGCGGCACGGTGATGGGGCTCGACATCGGCGCGCTGAAGGAGGGCGAGGACATCATCGAGCCGCTCGCCGAGCGCATCGTCGGGATCGTGGCCGCGGAGGACGTGGTCGACCCGCAGCTGCTCGACGAGGCCGGCCGCCCGCAGCTGCTGGTCGAGGCGGGCCAGATGATCGACGAGGAGACGGCGACGGCGATCGAGGAGGCGGGGATCGAGACGGTGAAGATCCGCTCGGTGCTCACGTGCGAGGCGAAGCGCGGGCTCTGCCGGATGTGCTACGGGCGCAACCTGGCCACCATGCAGATGGTGGACCTGGGCGAGGCCGTGGGCATCATCGCGGCGCAGTCGATCGGCGAGCCGGGCACGCAGCTCACGCTGCGCACCTTCCACATCGGCGGCACGGCGGCCCGCATCGCCGAGCAGACGGCGCGCAAGTCGAAGGTGGCCGGCATCGTGGAGTTCGGCGACCGGCTCGTGAAGGTCACGAACCCCGAGGGGCAGGAGGTGGTGACGTCGTACGAGGGCGAGCTCTTCGTGCGCGCCTCGGCCGACCGGAACGCCCCGGTGATGGCCCGCCTCGCGGTGCCGCTCGGCGCCATCCTCATGGTGCAGGACGGCCAGGAGGTCCGGAAGGACGACGTGATCTTCACCTGGGACCCGTACACGAACCCGATCATCGCGGACGTGGCGGGCACGGTGAAGTTCGTCGACCTCGTCGAGGACGAGACGGTATCCGAGGAGCTCGACGAGCTCACCGGCCTCCGCCAGCGCGTCGTCATCGAGGACCGCGAGAAGAAGCTGCACCCGCACATCGAGATCTGGCAGGCGAAGGGCGGCAAGGAGAAGAAGGTCCGCGACTTCGTGATCCCGGTGGGCGCGCAGCTGATCATCGAGGACGGCGCCGAGGTGGCCGCCGGCCAGACGATCGCCAAGATCTCGCGCGAGGCGTACAAGACGCGCGACATCACCGGCGGCCTCCCCCGCGTGGCCGAGCTGTTCGAGGCCCGCAAGCCGAAGGACCCGGCGACGATCTCCGAGATCGACGGCGTGGTGCGCTTCGGCGACATCAAGCGCGGCAAGCGCGAGATCTTCGTGCAGCCGGTGGACCCGTCGGGCTCGCTCGACGAGGGCCAGCAGCCGCAGCTGTACGAGATCCCGTCGGGCAAGCACCTCCGCGTGCACGAGGGCGACCGGGTGCGCGCCGGCGACCGCCTGTCCGAGGGCCCCGTGAACCCGCACGACATCCTGCGGATCAAGGGCCCCCGCGCGGTGCAGGAGTACCTCCTGAACGAGGTGCAGGAGGTCTACCGCCTGCAGGGCGTGAAGATCAACGACAAGCACATCGGCGTGATCGTGCGCCAGATGCTCCAGAAGGTCCGCGTGGTGGAGCCGGGCGACACCGAGTTCCTCGAGGGGGAGAACGTCGACAAGGCGGCCTTCCGCGACGCGAACGACCGGTCGAAGAAGAAGAAGCAGAAGCCGGCGCAGTCGGAGCCGCTGCTCCTGGGGATCACGAAGGCGTCGCTCACGACGCAGTCGTTCATCTCCGCCGCGTCGTTCCAGGAGACCACGCGCGTGCTCACCGATGCCGCGATCCGCGGGGCCAAGGACAACCTCCTCGGCCTCAAGGAGAACATCATCATCGGGCACCTGATCCCGGCGGGCACCGGCATGTACCGGTACCACGACGTGGATATGGACATCGAGCCGCCGCCGGCGCCCGCGCCGGAGTTCGGCGGGTTCGGCGAGCTGCCGGCGAGCTTCCTCGCGCCGCCGTCGGAGGCGGACGCGAGCCTGCTCGCGGGACCGGTCGACGAGGACTGACCGACCAGCCGCGCGGCACGACGACGGGGCGCTCCGGAACGGGGCGCCCCGTCGTCTTTCGGGACGGCTGGCCTGCACTCACGAGTGTGACGCACATCACAATCCGGAGCCGCGCAGCGCTCATATAGTTGCGACGTGCCGGCCGATCCGGCGCGAAGCCCCGGGAATCCCCACCGCAGACCCCTTTCCGGAGAACGCATGCGATCGTTGCTCACCCTCGGCGCCGCGCTCACGCTCGGCGTCGCCACCCCGCTGTCCGCCCAGGATCCCGCCGTGGTGGACCTCGGGCTGTACGGCCGGATCACGCAGGCGGACGACAACCTCAGTGAGGACCTCGCGCTCGGCTACGGTGGCCGGCTCGGGCTCTTCCTCAAGCGCAACCTCGCGCTCGAGATCGACGCCTCC
>CAZPJF010000508.1:0-2414 GCA_964586095.1 uncultured Gemmatimonas sp.
GGCGCCGCCGGCCGCGAACGCCGCGCGCGCGGCCGCGGCGGCCTCGGCGCGCGCCACCTCGGCGCCCAGCTGCGCCGCGAGCGCGGCGGCGTCCACGCGCGCGAGGTCGCTCTCGCGCGGCTCGGGGTTCACGACGAGCGCGCCCACGCGGTCCGTGCCGCGCCGCCAGAAGTGCACGCCCGCGGTCCACGGGGCCTCGATGCGCGCGCCCGCGACCACGGGCCGCACGGTCGCGTCCGGCGCCTCGATCCCGTCGACGTCCATGGGGACGCGGACCAGCACCCCCGGCGCGGCCTCGACGCTCCCCGCGCTGCCCGCGGCGAGCCGCTGCGCGAGCAGGGCGTCGAGCCAGGGGACGAAGGCGGCTCGCACGGGCAGGTCGGTGGCGCTCGCCTCCGCCGCCGACGCGACGAGCACGTAGCCCTCGCCCGCCACGGCCCAGGGCGCGCCGCCGACCCGCGCGAGGGTGTCCGCCCGGCTCACGTCACCGGCCGCCTCGAGCGTGAACCAGCTGCGCGCGGTGGCCCCGTCGACGCCCGCGCCCCGGAGCGGCGCCGGACCGTCCCGCCGCGCGCCGAAGCGCCACGGCACGCCGGCGCGCTCCAGCGCACGGTTGGCATCCGCCACGCGCAGCGGGTCGGCCGGGGCGAAGAGCAGGCCCGGGCGGCGCGCCCGCTCGGCGCTCGCGAGCAGCACCGCATCGCCGCGGCGGGCGCGGCCCCCGAGCACGAGCGCATCGACCGCCCCGCGCAGGAACAGGCCGGCCGCCGGATCCGCGACCACCGAAGGCGGCTCGCCGACCTGGGCCGCGAAGTGCCGCACGTCGTCGCCGCGGAGTTCGTCGGGCGCGAGCTCGATCGTGCCGGCCACCCAGCCGCGCGCCGCGGGCTGGACGCGCGCGAGCACGGTGGCACCGGGCTGCGCGGTGCCGCGCGCGAGGGTGCGGCCCTCGAGCACCACGCGCCAGCTGGTGGAGTCCGGGCCGGTGACGGTCGCGCGGACCGTCCCGCGCGGGTCCCAGTGCTGGGGCTCCACCGCCACGGCGACGATGGCGCGATTCGGCCCCGGCGCGCCCGGCGGCACCACCACGGCGACGGGCGCCCCGCCCACCGCGGAGGCGTCGACGGCGCGCCACGCGGTGGCCTGCGCATCGGTGAGGACCAGCACGCGGCCGTTGGGGATGCCGCTCTCGCGCACCAGGGCGCTCGCGCGCCGCAGGGCGCCGGCGGCGTCGCCTGCCCCGTCGAGCGCGCGGATCCCGGTGAGCGCCGCCTCGAGCGTCGCGGCGTCCCCGCCGGTGACCGCGCCGTCCATGGTGACGAGCCAGAGCCGGTCGCCCGACGCGCTCCCGTCGAGCACGCCGCGCGCCGCCGCCGCGAGCCGCGCGAGCATCGGTCCCTCGGCGCCGGCCGCCGCCGAGGAGAGCGAGTTGTCGAGGACGATGGCGACCGCGGTGGGCGCGTGCCCGATGCCCGGCAGCCACCCCACCGGCCGCGCCGCCGCGAGCGCGAGCGCGAGCACGATGCCCACGCGGAGGACCATCAGCAGGAGGTTCTTGAGGCGGACCTCGCGCGCGTGCTCCCGCTCCATGCGGAGGAGGTAGCGGACGGCGGGAAAGTCGCGCTTGTCGCCCGAGCGGCGGCGGAGCAGGTGCAGCAGGAGCGGCACGCCCACCGCGGTGGCGAGCAGGAGCGCCCAGGGCGCGAGGAAGCTCACGAGAGGCGCTGGCGGGCGGCGAAGGCGCGCCGCAACGGCACGCCGAACGGCTGGTCGGTGAGGATCGGTTCGTAGAAGGCGCCGGCCGACGCGAAGCGCGCGCGCCACTCGTCGATCGCCTCGGCCACCGTGGCCTGGTAGAGTTCCCGCACGTCGGCAGGGGTCACCGCGAGCGAGTCCCCGCGCTCGGGGTCGACGAACAGCGCCTCGCCGGCCGCGACGTCGAACTTCCGTTCGGCGGGATCCATCAGGTGCAGGATCGTCACGTCGTGCCCCATCGCCCGCAGGGCGTGCACCGTGTCATCCACCTCCTGCGCGTCGAGCAGGAGGTCGGAGATCAGGATGACGATGCCACGGCGCCGGATGAGCTTCCCCGCCTGCGCGAGGGCGCCGGCGGCGTCGCTCCCCTGGCCCGATCCCGGTTCGGCCAGCGCGGTGAGGATCCGCTTCCACTGGACGGTGCGCGACTTCGGGGGCACCACGGAGCGCAGCTGGTCGTCGAAGCGGATGAGCCCGACCGAGTCGCGCTGCTTGATGAGCAGCAGCGTGAGCGCCGCCGCGAGCCGCTCCGCGTACTGCAGCTTGGTGAGCAGCTGCGGGCCGCTGCGCCAATCCATGGACCTGGAGACGTCGAGGACGACCGTCGCCCGGACGTTGGTCTCCTCCTCGTACTGCTTGATGAGCCACTTGTCGGCGCG
>CAZPJF010000509.1:0-2406 GCA_964586095.1 uncultured Gemmatimonas sp.
AGCGTGACCTTGTGCTCCTTGAGGTCGTTGCCGCTCGGCTTCCCCGTCACGGCCTCCTGCTCCGTGTAGTCGAGCAGGTCGTCGGCCACCTGGAACGCCATGCCGAGCCGCTCGCCGAAGCGCCGCATCGGCGCGCGGAAGCGCGGCGCCCCGGCCAGCGCCCCCATCTCGCACGCGGCCCCCACCAGCGAGGCGGTCTTGGCGCGGATCAGCGTGTAGTAGTCCGACTCCGAGAACGCGAGCGCGTCGAACGACGAGAGCTGGCGCAGCTCGCCGACGGTCATCTCGCTCGACGCCTGCGTGAAGACCCGCAGCGGCTCCATGTCGCCGAGCCGCACGAGCTCCGCGATCGCCTTGGAGAACAGGAAGTCGCCCATCAGCACGGCGACCTGGTGGCTGAAGAGCGCGTTGATGGTCGGCTGGCCGCGGCGCAGCACCGAGTGGTCGACCGAGTCGTCGTGCACGACGCTCGTGAGGTGGACGAGCTCGGCGACCGCCGCGAGCGGCACGGCGCGCTCCTCGGGCGTCCCCTCGACCGACGAGGCCAGCAGGAGCAGCGTCGGCCGGAAGAGCTTCCCGCGCATCCCGCGCAGGTGCGCATTGGCCGCCTCCACGATCGCCACGTCGGCCTGGATGATTCGCCACATCTCGTCCGGCACGCGCTCGAGGCGCTCCCGGACGGGCGCCTGGATGTCGCGCAGCGCCGCCGCGACCGGGGCGTGCAGGCGGGTCTCGAGGGTCACTTGATCTGCTTCTCCACGGCGTTCAGCCGGTCACCGATGTCGCGGAACTGGATGTCGACGGCGAAGACGCGCTGGTAGTACTTCTTGGCGTCGGGGAAGAGATGGAGCTCCTCGGCGATCGTGCCGAGCAGGTAGAGGACGCCGACGAGCGCGTCGTCCCCCACGCCGGGCTCGGCGAGGGCCCGCTGCAGGATGGTCGCCGCCACGGGGAGCTGGCCCTTCTCCACGAAGCACTGCCCCAGCGCCTCGATCGAGCGCACGCGGTGGGTCGCGCCGCGCAGCGCCTTCTGGAACTCCGAGATCGCCTCGTCGAGCAGGCCCATCTCCTTGTACGCGACGCCGAGGTCATAGTGGGCCTCGTGGTCCTCCTCGTCGACGTTGTCGGAGACCCCCTGCTTGAACTTGCGCAGCATGTCCGCGAAGTCCGCCTGCTCGTCGCCGGTCGGCTCCTTCTCCTCCACGACCATGCGCGTGCTCTTGGGCTCCTCCTCCTCGCGCAGCCAGTCGCCGAGCGACACGAACTCGTCCTCGGCCGGCTTCTTGGCGGCCGGCTTGGCCGCGGGGGCGGGCGCGGCGCCGGCCGCCTTGCGGATCGCCGCCTGCGAACGCCGCGGCGCCGGCGTCGGCTCCGGCACCGGCGCATCGGCGATCGTCTCGAGCGCCGCCTGCGCGCGGAGGTCGTCGGGCGCGATCTCGAGCACGCGCTGGTAGACCACGCGCGCCTTCGGCGCCTGGCCATCCTTGAGGAGCGCGTCCGCGAGCTCCACGTACGCCTCGGCGAGCCGTCGCCGGTCGCTGGCCCGGAAGGCGAACTCCACCCGCTTCTGGTGGTACTTGATCACCGTGGGCGCGAGGCGCACGATCTCCTCCGCCACCGAGGCCGCGGTGTCGAGGTCACCGTCCCGCTCGTAGCCGGCGAGCGCCGCCTCGAGCTCCAGGACACCCTCCTCGCGCTGGCCGTCGTCCAGGAGCGCCTCGGCGAGCTGGCGGCGCAGGCCCCAGTCCTCCGGCGTCTCGGCGGCCTGCGCGCGCAGCAGGTCGACCGAGTTGGCGAGCACCACCGAGGTCGCGCGCGGCGGCGGCGGCTCGTCCGCCTCCGGCTCGGCCGGAGGCAGCGGCGAGGCCGACGGCGGCTCGATGAGCGGCGGCGTCGCGTCGACGAAGTCCTCGCCGAGCGGCAGCGCGTGCACGCCCTCGCTCGTCTCCACCTCGAGCGGCTCGAACCCCTCGAGCTCCACGGTGCCGGTTCCGGCCGCGGGCGTGGAGCCGAACCGCGTGAAATCGGTGGTCTGGCGGGAGACCGGTGTCTGGTCGAGGGGCGGCGTGTCCATCTCGATCATGGGCAGGTCGACCTTCGGCGAACTCGGCGCCTCCTCCACGACCGCCGCGGCCTCGACGTCGGCGGCGACCGCGGCCTCGACCGGTGCCTCGGCTGCAGGCGCCTCCGCGACCGGCGCCTCCTCGGCCCGCTCGGGTTCGACCGCCACCGCCTCGACGGGCTCGGGGACGGACGGTACCGGTTCCGGCTCGGCCGGGACGGCGGTCGCGAGCTCGATGTCCGCCGCGATCTCAGGGACCCGCTCGACCGCGGGCGCCGGCTCGCCGGCGATGGTGGGCTCGAGGTCGATGAGAGATCGGAAGAGCACACGTCTGAACTCCCGTC
>CAZPJF010000510.1:0-2405 GCA_964586095.1 uncultured Gemmatimonas sp.
CCACGAGCGGCTTCATCGCGCTCACCGATCCCGACTGGCACGCATTCCTGTCTCGCCAGTCCCGGGTCGAGGAGGTCAACTTCTGGCAGCCCAACGGCGGACGCGCATTCCGCGCCGTCGTGCCTGGCGCGCCGTTCTTCTTCAAGCTCCGCGCGCCACAACGCCAGATCGCGGGCTTCGGGTTCTTCCAGCGGCACGAGGTGCTGCCGGCTCACCTCGCATGGGAAGCATTCGGGCCGATGAACGGCGCTCCCACGCTCGAGTCCTTGCTGGACCGCCTGCGGCGACTCCGCGCGGGGAGCGATACGACGCGTCACGACTTCAGGATCGGTTGCATCATGCTCGCCGCGCCCGTCTTCTTCGCGGAATCCGACTGGGTATCGCCGCCGGTGGACTGGCCGGCGACCGGCGTTCAGGTGGGCAAGCGCTACGACATAACCGTTGGCGAGGGACGGCGCGTCTACGACGAGTGCATCTCGCGCGCGCTCATCGAGACCACGCGCTGGAACGTCGACCGCGTGCGTGACGAAGCGCCGCGCTACGGCGAGCCCGTTCCCGTCCGACCGCGGCTCGGCCAGGGCCTGTTCAGCTTTGCGGTCCGTGATGCGTACGGCGGTGCCTGCGCAGTCACCCGAGAACACAGCGTGCCTGTGCTCGAGGCCGCACACATCAAGCCGTACGCACTCGGGGGAGAGCACCGGCTCGAGAACGGACTGCTGCTTCGTTCCGACTTGCACAAGCTGTTCGATTCCGGGTATGTGACCGTCACACCCGACCACGAGTTCCGGGTCGGCGAGCGGCTCCGTGAGACTTGGCAGAACGGACGGACGTACTACGCCATGGATCGCACGAAGATCGCGATGCCGCAATCCGGATTCCCTCCGCCGGATCGCGAGCTGCTGGAATGGCACCGCGATCAAGTGTTCCTGGGGTGACATCGGCCGCGACCGCCGGGCGCCGGAGCGCTATCGCGTGATCCGATCTCCGGACGACGTGACCCACACACAGAGCGGCCCGCCGCGCAACGCGCGACGGGCCGCTCGAACGTGAGCGATCTGCGGAGCGCCCTCAGCCCCGCACGGCCCTCACCACCGCCCCAGCCGTGATTCCATACTCCTCATACAACTTCTGATAAGGCGCACTCGCCCCGAACGTCTCGATCCCGATGATCGCGTCGCCGTCGCCCACCCACCGATGCCAAGACATCGGATGCCCCGCCTCGATCGCCACCCGCTTCACCCCGCGCGGTAGCACCGACTCTTGGTAGGCAGCATCCTGCGCCCCGAACACCTCCATGGAGACCATGGAGACCACCCGCGTCGCGACCCCCGCCTCCGCGAGCTGCGCCTGCGCCTTGAGCGCGATCTCCACCTCGGACCCACTCGCCACGATCACCGCCTTGATCGCCGCCCCCGCATCCTTGAGCACGTACGCCCCCTTCGTCGCCCCACTCGCCGCCGCGTGCGTCGTCCGGTCGATCAACGAGAGCTTCTGCCGCGTCAGCACGATCGCACTCGGCCCGCTCGTGTAGCTGAGCGCCATCCGCCACGCCTCCGCCGTCTCGTTCGCATCCGCCGGCCGCAACACGAGCAGTCCGGGGATGCAGCGCAGCGAGGCGAGATGCTCCACCGGCTGGTGCGTCGGCCCGTCCTCGCCCAGCCCGATCGAGTCGTGCGTGAAGACGTAGATCACCTGCTGCTTCATCAGCGCCGCGAGGCGGATCGCCGGCCGCATGTAGTCCGCGAACACCAGGAACGTCCCGCCGTACGGGATCACGCCACCGTGCAGCGACATCCCGTTCATGATCGCGCCCATCCCGTGCTCGCGGATCCCGTAGCGGAAGTTGCGGCCGGTCCGGTCGGCCGCCGAGAAGAGCTGCGCGCCCTTCACGTCGGTCAGGTTGGAGCCGGTGAGGTCGGCCGAGCCGCCGATCAACTCGGGCACCACCGGCGCGATGGCGTTGAGCACGGTGCCGCTCGCGGCGCGCGAGGCGACAGTGCCGTTGCTGGCGTCGAACGCGGGGAGGGACTTCTCCCACGCGGCGGGCAGCTGGCGCGCGAAGCGGCGCCCGAGCTCCTTGGCCTGCGCGGGGTGCGCCTTGGTGAAGGCGAGGAAGCGCTGCATCCACTCGGCCTGCAGCGTGACGCCGCGCTCCTTGGCCTGGCGCCAGTGCGCGAGCGCATCCGCCGGCACGAAGAACGGCTCGCTCCCCGGCCACCCGTACGCCTGCTTGGTGAGTGCGATCTCGTCCTTGCCGAGCGGCTCGCCGTGGGCCTTGGCGGTGTCGGCGCGGTTGGGGGAACCGAAGCCGATGATGGTCTTGGTGCAGATGAGCGTCGGGCGCTGCGTCTCGGCCTTGGCCTCGGCGATCACGCGGTCGATCGCGGCCTGGTCGTTCACGTCGG
>CAZPJF010000511.1:0-2400 GCA_964586095.1 uncultured Gemmatimonas sp.
GTCACGCCGAGGAACACGAACATGCCCGGCACCCGCTCCTGGAAGTACGAGAAGTCCTCGGCGCCGGTGATCATCGGCGCCTCGGCGACGCGCTCGGCGCCGACGGCACGCACGACCGACGGCGTCATCTGCCGGGTGAGCGCCTCGTGGTTGGCCGTCACCGGATAGCCCGAGTCGATCCGCACCTCGGCCGTCGCGCCCGCACTCGCCGCGACCTGCTCGGCGATCCGCCGCACGCTCGCGAAGACCTGCGCCTTCTGCTCGCGGCCGAAGGTGCGAATCGTCCCCACGAGCACCGCCGTGTCGGGGATGATGTTGGAGCGGATGCCGCCGTTGAACTGGGCGACCGTGACGATCGCCGGGACCTGCGTGATGTTGAGTTGCCGGCTCACCACGGTCTGCAGGGCCAGCACCACCTGCGCCCCGGTCACGATGGGATCGACGCCCCCCCACGGCGCGGCGCCGTGCGTCTGCTTCCCACGGACCGTGATGGTGAAGGTGTTGCTCGCGGCCATCGCGGCGCCGGGACGGAACCAGACATCGCCGGCCGGCGCGGGCCAGACGTGGAGCCCGAAGATCGCGTCGACCTTGGGGTCGTCGAGCGCGCCCGCCTGGATCATCGGCATCGCGCCGCCGGGTCCTTCCTCCGCGGGCTGGAAGAGGAAGACGACGTTCCCGGCGAGCTGCGCGCGCATCCCGGCGAGCACCTCGGCCGTGCCCATGAGGATCGCGACGTGGTTGTCGTGGCCGCAGGCGTGCATCACGCCCACCTCCTGGCCGGCCCACTGCGTGCGTACCTTCGACCGGAACGGCAGGTCGACCTGCTCCGTCACCGGCAGCGCGTCCATGTCGGCGCGGAGGGCGACCGTGCGGCCGGGCCTGCCGCCGCGCAGGACGCCCACCACGCCGGTGCCGGCGACGCCGGTGCGCACCTCGATGCCGAGCGTGCGCAGGTGGGCCGCGACGAGCGCTGCCGTGCGCGTCTCCTGGTTGCCGAGCTCGGGATGCTCGTGGATGTCGCGACGCCATGCGACGACCTTCGCGTTCACCTCGGCGGCGCGGCGGTCGAGCTCGGCGTGCAGGCGCGAGGCCTGGGCGTGGGCGCCGGCGGGGCCGATCGCGATGAGCAGGACGAGTCCGCCGAGGACCGACGGCAGGCACGCCGCAGGGATGCCGCGGCGCGGGCGGGAGGGGTGGGGCAGGGGCATCGCTTGCCTCGGTGGGGCGTTCGGGGTGGGGTCAGGCGGCGTATGCCGCGGCGGCGTGCTCGTCGATCATGCCGGCGACGCGCGCGGCGGTCGCCGCCGCGCTCTCAAGCAGGGGGATGCCGGGGCCCAGGTACGAGCCGCAGAACCACAGCCGGCGGCCGTGCTGGGCGTGCAGCAGGTCCATCTCGCGCGCGCCGACCAGCGAGGCGGCGTTCACGAGCGGCCGCTCGAAACGTGCGTGCGCGCACACCGCCTCGGGGCGCGGCGCCACGATCGGGTTCCAGGTCTGGAACACGGGGGCGGCGTCGCGGAGCGCGGGCTGGACGCGGTTCATCCAGATCGTCGCCATCGGCTTGTCGTGCTCGGGGCTCACCACGAGGTTCACCGGCGCCCAATGCCGGCGTTCGCCCGGCGCCAGGCGGTCGTCGGTGTGCACCGTGACCTCGGACGACTCGTAGGCGAAGCGCTCGAGCGTCTCGCGTTCGCGGCGGTAGGCGGCGTCGAGCATGCGCGCCGCCTGGTTCGCCTGCGTCGCGACGATCACGTGGTCGAACCGCTGCTCGCCGCCCTCCCAGCTGATCCGGACGCCGTCCGCCGCGGGCGCGATGGAGCGCACCGCGACCCCGCAACGCACCTCGGCGAGCGGCTCGGTGAGCAGCCGCACCACCTCGCGCGTGCCCATCACCACGCGGCGCACGCCGCCGAAGGTGAGGCCGCGCGTGAGGTACTCGAGGATCACGCGCGCCGGATACGCGCGCACCGCCGCGGTGCTGCAGGTGCAGACGGTCGCGAAGGCCGGGAGCAGGAAGCCCTCGGCGAACTCCGGCCCGAGCCCGGAGCGGTCGAGCCACGAGCCGAGCGGCTCCTCGCTGGTGGCCAGCGTGCGCAGCGCGGCCGGGGCCATGCCATAGAAGCGCAGCAGGTCGCGGCTGATGCGCATCGCGGTCGCGCCGAGGGGGAGCGCCGGCAGCGGCACCGAGCGCCCGCCGACGAGCCAGTTGGCGTAGCGGTAGTAGACTGGTCCGCCCAGCCGGCTGAACGAGCCCGCGTAGTTCGTGCGCTCGAGCTGCACGCCAAGCCGATGATAGAGTCCGATCAGTGTCGGGTAGTACCCTTCATAGATGACGCGCAGCGGGACGTCGATGCGCCAGGTGCGGCCATCGTGCTCGAGGTCGAGCGAGTGCGCGTCCAT
>CAZPJF010000512.1:0-2367 GCA_964586095.1 uncultured Gemmatimonas sp.
CTGGGCATCTGCAGCTCACCGGTGACCACGGCGCCCGCGGGGAGGCCCGGGTAGGTCGGCGACGAGGCGTAGATCTGGCGCGTGGTCGTGTCCTGACCGACGATCGAGAGGTAGCCGCCCGAGATCACGAGGCGGAGCTGACGGTACTGGCCCTCGGGGATCTCGACCGAGTCGATCAGACCCATGATCGAGTCGCGCAGCGTGAGCAGGTCGACGGTCACGTCGTCCTCGCGCAGCACGATGCGGCCGGCATCGCTGCCGCTGTCGGGCTGCAGGTAGATGCGGTCGATGGTCACGACGGCCTCGGCGACGTCGCCCGGCGCATCGGTGAGGTAGAGCGACAGGTAGCCGTGCTTGAGGCCGGTGGGCGAGTCGGAGCAGGCGGCCAGCGCGCCGAGCGAGGCGGCGGCGGCGAGCCCGATGACGAAGCGGCGAAGGGTGTGCTGCGGCATAGGAGTCCTCTCAGTGGGGATGAGCCGGCCGCGCAGGGATCGCGCTGCCTACATGAGGAGGACTCGGGGATCGGCGGCGGGGGTCACATTGGGGCAGATGGGAGATATGAGATGGGAGATGAAAGAAGGGGCGACCCGATGGCCGCCCCCGTCTCCCATCTCGCATCTCCCATCTGCCCTTTCCGATCAGCCCTTGAACGCGCTCATGCCCGTGATCGCCTGCCCGATGATCAGCGAGTGCACGTCGTGGGTGCCCTCGTAGGTGTAGACGCTCTCGAGGTTGGCCATGTGGCGCATGGCGCCGTACTCGGCGACGATGCCCACGCCGCCGAGGAGCCGGCGCGCCTCGCGGGCGACGTCGGTGGCGATGTCGACGTTGTTGCGCTTGGCCATCGAGACCTGCTGCGGCGTGTAGGTGCCCGCGTCCTTCATGCGGCCGAGGTGCAGCGAGAGGAGCTGCCCCTTCGTGATCTCGGTGATCATGTCGGCGAGGCGCACCTGCTGGATCTGGAAGCCGGCGATCGGCTTGCCGAACATGACGCGGTTCTTGCCGTAGCTGAGCGCCTCCTCGTAGCAGGCCATCGCGGCGCCGAGGGCGCCCCAGGAGATGCCGTAGCGCGCCTGGGTGAGGCACATCAGCGGGCTCTTGAGCCCCCCCGACTTGGGGAGGATCGCGTCGGCGGGGAGGTGGACGTTGTCGAAGGTGAGTTCGCTCGTGTCCGACGCGCGGAGCGAGAGCTTCCCCTTCTGGTCCTTGGCCTTGAAGCCCTTGCTGTCGGTGGGGACGAGGAAGCCGCGGATCGACTTGCCCTCCTCGTCGCCATCCTCGGTCTTGGCCCACACGACGGCCACGTGCGCGGTGGAGCCATTGGTGATCCACATCTTCGCGCCGTTGAGCACCCACGTGCCGTCCTTCTGCAGGCGCGCGCGCGTGATCATCCCGCCCGGGTTGGAGCCGTAGTCGGGCTCGGTGAGGCCGAAGCAGCCGATCTTCTTGCCCTTGGCGAGCAGGGGGAGCCAGTGCCGCTTCTGCTCCTCGCTGCCGAAGGCGTAGATGGGGTACATCACGAGCGAGCTCTGCACCGACGCGAACGACCGGATGCCGGAGTCGCCGCGCTCGAGCTCCTGGTTGATGAGCCCGTACATCACGTTGTTCAGGCCCGCGCAGCCGTACTCCTCGGGGAGGTTGGCGCCGAGATAGCCCTGTTCGCCGAGCTCGGGGATGAGCTCCTTGGGGAAGCGGCCGTCGACGTAGCACTGCCCGATGATCGGCAGGACCTTCTCGTCGACGAAGGCACGGACGGAATCGCGGACGGCCCGCTCCTCCTCGGTGAGGGCGGCGTCGATGTTGAACAGGTCGCCCTCGCGCGCGCGGAGCTGCGGGGAGGCGAGGAAGGTCTCGGTGTCGGTGGCGGCCATGCGTGTCGGGAAAGGGAACCCGAAATCTAACGCATGCCCCCGGCGGCAGCCGCCCGCACGCGGCGGGCGAGGCGGTCGAGCGCCTCGTCCCGGAAGACGAGGGACTCGTCGTGCGTCACCTGGAAGGCGTCCTGCCGGCGCACGCGCAGGCCGGGCAGCCCCGTGCCGTCGGGGACCGCCATCCGGGTCTCCCAGTGGCGCGTGATCCAGTGCCCCGTGGCGAGCCGCGCGAACTCGATGGTGCCGCCGATGTCGGCGCGGCGATGGCCGACGGGCGGGTTCACGTAGGCGAAGTCCACCCGGCGCAGCTCGTAGCTCTCCACGTCCAGCCAGGCGGTGCCCATCACGTCGGTGACGCCGGGGCGGTGGCGGGGCTCGAACCGCACGCCCACCACGTCGTCGGCGAGGGTGTCCTCGGGCGCCATCCGCAGGCAGTGCGAGCGGACGAAGCGCTCGTCGGTGAGCACGGCGGCGTTGGGGGCGTGGTAGGTGGTGA
>CAZPJF010000513.1:0-2363 GCA_964586095.1 uncultured Gemmatimonas sp.
TGTCCCTTGCCGTGTCCCTTGCCGTGTCCCTTGCCGTGTCCCTTGCCGTGTCCCTCAGAGCACGATGTTGAGCAACCGCCCCGGCACGAGGATGACCTTCTTCGGCTCCGACGTGATGAACTTCCCGATCCCGGCGTCCGCCTTGGCCGCCGCCAGCGCCGCGTCCTGCGTCACGTCCTTCGGCACGACCACCTTTCCGCGGGTCTTGCCGCCGACCTGCACCACGAGCTCGATCGTGTCGCTCGCGAGCAGCGCCGGGTCGAAGGGGGGGAACCCCGCGTCGAAGACGCTCTCCGCATGGCCGAGCATCGCCCAGAGCTCCTCGGCGATGTGCGGCGCGAAGGGCGCCACCAGCGGCACCAGCGGCTCGACCTCGCCGCGGTGGCAGGCCCGCTCGCCCTTCCGGAGCGCGTTCATGTACTCCATCATCGCCGCGATCGCGGTGTTGTAGGAGAGCGCCGGGATGTCCTCGCCGACCTTCCGGATGGTCGCCTGCAGCTTGCGCAGCACCTCGGGGTCCGGCGCCCCGGCCGTGGTGCAGTCGCGCACCGACGCCCAGAGGCGGTCGAGGAAGCGCTTCACGCCGCTGATCCCCGCGTCCCGGAAGTCGCCTCCCTCCTCGAACGGCCCGAGGAACATCAGGTAGGTGCGGAAGGCGTCCGCGCCCCACTGCTCGATGTACTCGTCGGGGTTCACCACGTTGCCCTTCGACTTCGACATCTTCGCGCCCTCGCGGATGATCAGCCCGTGGGCGCGGAACTTCGTGAACGGCTCCTCGAAGTGGAGCCGCCCCTGGTCGTGCAGCACCATCGTGATGAAGCGCGAGTAGAGCAGGTGCAGCACCGCGTGCTCGTTCCCGCCGATGTAGGTCGTCACCGGCAGCCACTTCCGCGTGAGGTCGGCGTCGAACGGCACGTCGTCGCGCGGCACGCTCGGGTAGCGCAGGAAGTACCAGGCGCTGTCGAGGAAGGTGTCGCTCACGTCGGTCTCGCGCCGCGCCTTGGCGCCGCAGCGCGGGCAGGGCACGCGGTACCACTCCTCGTGCCGCGCCAGCGGCGACACGCCGGAGTCGTCGGGCTTGAAGTCCGCGACGTCGGGCAGCACCACCGGCAGCTGCGATTCCGGCACCGGCACGGTCCCGCACGCGTCGCAGTAGATGATCGGGATCGGCGGGCCCCAGTAGCGCTGGCGCGAGATGCACCAGTCGTGCAGGCGGTAGTTGGTCACCGCCTCCCCCGTGCCGAGCCCCGCGAGCCACTCGGTGATCGTGCGCTTGGCCGTGTCGACCGGCATCGCGTCGAACCGCCCCGAGTTCACGAGCCGCCCGTCGCCGACGTACGCCGCGCCGTCGAACGGGGTGCGCGCGTCCTGTCCCTCCCCGGCGACGACGCGGACGATCGGCAGGTCGAACTTCGTCGCGAACTCGAAGTCGCGCTCGTCGTGCCCGGGCACCGCCATGATCGCGCCGGTGCCGTACTCCATGAGGACGTAGTCCGCCACCCAGACCGGCACCAGCTGGCCCGTCGCCGGGTTGACGGCGAACGCGCCGGTGAACTCGCCCGTCTTCTCCCTGGTCGTCTTCCGCGACACGAGGTCCTGCTTGGCCGCGCGGGCGCGGTAGGCCTCGACCGCCGCGCGCTGCGCGTCGGTCGTGATCGCCTCCACCAGGGGATGCTCCGGGGCCAGCACCAGGTAGGTCGCGCCGAAGATCGTGTCCGGGCGCGTGGTGAACACCTCGATCAGCGGCTCGTCGGCGCGCATCTCGCTCGTGACCGACACCGCCGCGCTCCCGGCGTCCGCCACCGGGTCGACCACGCGGAAGCGGAGCCGCGCGCCGTCGGAGCGCCCGATCCAGTTCCGCTGCGCCTGCTTGGTCGTCTCCGACCAGTCGAGCCGCTCGAGGTTGTCGAGCAGCCGCGCCGAGTAGTCGGAGATGCGGAAGAACCACTGCTCCAGGAAGCGCTGCTCCACCGTGGTGCCGCAGCGCTCGCACTGCCCGCCCTCCACCTGCTCGTTGGCGAGCACCGTCTTGCACGACGGGCACCAGTTGACGGCGGCCGCCTTCTTGTACGCCAGCCCCTGCTCGTGGAGCTTGAGGAAGACCCACTGCGTCCACTTGTAGTACGCGGGGTCGGTCGTGTCGACCGACCGCGACCAGTCGACCATGAGCCCCGCGCGGTCGAGCTGGCGGCGGAAGTTCCGGATGTTGCTCGGGATGAGCTCCATCGGGTGCCGCCCGACCTTGAGCGCGAAGTTCTCCGAGTGGATGCCGAACGCGTCGTAGCCGAGCGGCTCGAAGACCGTGTGGCCTTGCAGGCGCTGGAATCGCGCGTAGATATCACAGCCGGTGAACGCGAAGAGGT
>CAZPJF010000514.1:0-2354 GCA_964586095.1 uncultured Gemmatimonas sp.
CCCGCGCGCGGCCGTGACGGCGCGCGGCGCCGGCCCGAACGGCGCCACGCTGCGCTGCCGCGACGGCTCGTACCCCGTGCCGCACGCGCCGGACAGCGCCTGCGAGGGCAAGGGCGGTGTGTTCGTCCGCTTCCCGCTGCTGCGCACGCCCGGACCGCGCGCCGCGACCGCGGCGACGGCGACGGCGGCCGCGGCCCGGGCCGCCGAGCCCGCCGGACCCGAGCTCGCGGCGGCGACTCCCAGCCGCGCCAACGACGTGATCCCCGCACCGCGGCCGCCCGCCGACACGCGACTCATCTGCAAGGATGGCACGTTCATCCGTGCCGACACGGCGAGCGCACGGTGCGCCCCGCACGGCGGCGTGCAGCTCCGGCTCGCGCGACCGCGCCCGTGAGACGACGCTGAAGCCGGGCGCGGCGCGCGGCACGCCGAGCGACGCACCCGCTGCTCCCCGCACGCGCCGCGCCGGGTCGCGTCGCTAGAACAGCCCGAGCTGCTCCCCCAGCTGGGCCGGGTCCTTCGGGACCTGGCCCAGCGCCGCTTGCAGCCAGCGGATGTTCGCGGGGCTGTGCCCCGAGAAGTGGTTGTTGACGTACCCGTAGACCTTCACCGACTTCGCGAGCGAGGGGAGGATCGCCGCCCACGCCTCCAGCTCCGCCGTGCGGTCCACCTGCACGCGCGAGTAGTCGGTGATGCTGCGGTCCGGGCCCATCCAGCGCACGTAGGCGTGCGGCGCCGTGGGGCGCTCGGCGAGCTTGAGCATCCAGTGGCGCGGGATCCAGCGGGCATCGACCAGCGCCAGCGCCACGCGCCGCTGCGTGAGCAGCGCGTGGATCTCCTCGTTGATCCAGCCCTTCTGCCGGAACTCGATCGCGAAGGCGAGGTCGTCCGGGAGGGCGTGCAGGAAGTCCTCCAGCGCGCCCCGCTCGTGCGGCGCGAAGTCGGGGCCGCACTGGATGAGGACGGGCCCGAGCTTGGGACCGAGCTCGCGCGCCACGTCGAAGAACCGCTCCGCCACCGCCCGCGCCTCCACGAAGCGCAGCTCGTGCGTGACCTCCTGCGGGAGCTTGAGCGCGAAGGTGAAGCCGGCCGGCGTGCGCTCGGCCCAGCCGCGCACCGTCTTCACCGCCGGGATCGCGTAGAAGGTGGAGTCGACCTCCACGGTATCGAAGGCGCGTGCATACACGCTGAGGAAGTCCGCGGCGCGCGTGCGCGCGGGATAGAACGGGCCCACCCAGGCCGGGTAGTTCCAGCCCTGCGCGCCAAGGCGGACGCGCGCGGCCGGCGGCACCGCACGGTCCGCGGCAGCGCTCACGCGCACCTCCCGCCCCGGCGCCGGACGGCGCGGCTCACGCGCCGCGCCCCCGCCGGTAGATGACGTGGTACACCAGGGCGACGAGCCCTCCGCCACCCACGATGTTGCCGAGCACCACCGGCATGAGGTTCCGTGCGAGGCCGGCGATGGACGGCGCGGCATCCGGCACCGCGGGATCCACGAGCGGTGCGAGCATCCCGAGCGGGATCAGGTAGAGGTTCGCGACGCTGTGCTCGAAGCCGGCGGCGACGAACGCCGCGATCGGCGGCACGATCGCGACCGCCTTGTCCATCACGCTCCGCCCGGCGAACGACATCCAGACGGCGAGGCAAACGAGCGCGTTGCAGAGGACGGCGCTCGCGAACGCGGTCGCGAACGGGAGCGCCGCCTTGGCGGCTGCGATCCGCACGTACGCGCGCCCGACCTCGTGGTCGCCGAGCGCGAGGTGCCCCGAGAGGGCGACGAGGCCCGCCAGCGACACCGCGCCGACCGCGTTGCCGGCGAGCACCACCGCCCAGTTCCGCAGGACCTCGGCCGTGGTGAGCCGGCCCTCGGCCCACGCCATCACGAGCAGGTTGTTGCCGGTGAAGAGCTCCGCGCCGGCGACGACCACGAGGAGGAGGCCGAGGGAGAAGACGAGCCCGCCGACCACGCGCCGCGCCGCGAAGCCCAGCGCCGGGTCAGCCTGCACGACGACGAAGCAGAGCGCCCCGAACCCGATGAAGGCGCCGGCGAGCACCGCGAGCATGAACATCCGCAGCAACGGGAGCCGCGCCTTGGCGACGCCCACGCGCTCCACGCGCTCGCTGATCTCCTGCGGCGAGAAGGCGTCGAAGCCGAAGAGCGGCGCGGCGGCGGACCCGGCGGCGGGTGCATCCGGGGCACGGGGGGCGGCCATGCGGACAATTTGCGCGGGGTCGGGCCGCGCCGCATTCTCCCCGCTCCCCTCTCCCCGCCCCCATGACCGCCAAGCCGGGCCTCCTGGACCACCTCGGCCTCCACCGCCCCGAACTCCGCGCCTGGGCGATGTACGACTGGG
>CAZPJF010000515.1:0-2329 GCA_964586095.1 uncultured Gemmatimonas sp.
CGATGCCATTGCCCATCTGTCCGGCGCCGACGACGGCGAAACGGTCGGTCATCGGAGGGGATCGTGGTGCGGTCCGCCGGGAGCGGGCCGTCGGTGGTCAGTCGCGGGCCTTCCGGGCAGCCGGCCGGCGCGCGAGGAGCACGAGAAAGGTAATCGCGAGCAGGGTCGCCGCGGTGACGGCGCTCCCCTCCACGCCCCACCGCCCGCCGCTCAGCCACCCCCCCTGCACCGGGTGCCAGATCCACCAGTCCGGCGCGCGGAGGAGCAGGCCCCCCACCGGGACATGCAGGACGGCCGACTGCACCCAGGCGAAGGCCGCGTGCACCATCCACGCGGCGAGCACGCTCCCGGTCCGCTCGCGCACCGCGCCCAGCGCGAGCCCGAGCGCGAGCGTGGTGGCCAGCCGCCCGGGGTCGGCCGCCGCGAGGTCGCCGCGCACGAGGGTGAAGGCCAGCGCGGGCAGGACCACCGCGAGCCGCGGGCCCCAGGCGGCGCGGAGCGCCCCGTGCAGGTAGCCGCGGAAGATGAGGGCGTCGAGGAGCGTCACCACCAGCACCATCGCGACCGGCCTGGTGAGCATTTCCGCGAACGGGGCCACGGGCGCGAGCGGCTCGAGGCGCACCGCCCCCAGGTCGAGGAGCAGCGCCGCGGGGAGCAGCGCGGCCATCGCCCCGAGCCCCACCGACACGCCGATCGTGACCGGGCGCAGGCCGACGGTCGTGAAGCCGGCGTTCTCCCAGCGGCCGCGGTCGAAGATGAGGGCCGCCCCCACCGTGCCGCAGGCCACCGCGATCGCCGCGAGCATGGCGAGGAGCAGCCGCCCGTCCGGCCCGGGCGGCAGCCCGGCGGGCAGGAGGGGCTTGAGCGCGATCCCGAGGAGGAAGAGCACCCCGAGGGCGATGCCGCCGACCACCGCCAGCCGCCCGATGACGCCGAGCGCCTCGTCGACGCGCTCGGAGAGGCTCGCCATCAGCGGGGGCCGCCGGTCATGCGCGCCGCGGCCTCACGGCCGCTCGACGCTCAGCGCGACCGCGTTCCCGCCGCCCAGGCAGAGCGTCGCCAGCCCGGTGCGCTTGCCCTGCTGCTCCAGCGCATGGAGCAGCGTGACGAGCACGCGCGCGCCGCTCGCGCCGATGGGGTGGCCGAGCGCGATGGCGCCGCCGTTCACGTTCACGCGCGCCGGGTCCCAGCCGAGCGCATCGCCGTCGGCGAGCGCCTGCGACGCGAACGCCTCGTTGGCTTCGATGAGGTCGTAGTCGCCGATCGTCGCGCCGGTCCGCTTCATCAGGTTGCGCACCGCGACGATGGGCGCGAAGAACAGGTCCTGCGGGTCCCCGCCGCCCGACGCGTAGCCCGTGATCCGCGCGAGGATGGGCAGCCCGTGCGCCTTGGCGTAGGCCTCGCTCGCGACGACCACCGCCGCCGCGCCGTCGTTGAGCCCGGGGGCGTTGCCCGCGGTCACGGTGAGCTCCTCGGGCTTCATGTCGCGCGGCGCGTCCTTGGGGAAGGCCGGCTTGAGCTTCGCCAGCGCGTCGAGCGAGGTGTCCGCGCGGGGCGACTCGTCGGTGTCGACGACGGTCGGGCCCTTCTTCCCCGCGATCTCGACCGGCGCGATCTCGGCCTTGAACCGCCCCGCCTGGATGGCCGCGACGGCCTTCTGGTGCGACGCGAGCGCGAACTCGTCCTGCCGCTGGCGCGTGATGCCGGCCTTCTTCGCCGTGTACTCGGCGTGGCCGCCCATGTGACGGTCGTAGAAGGCGCACCAGAGGCCGTCCTTGATGAGCCCGTCGGCCATGGTCTGCGGGCCGAACTTGATCCCGTTGCGCATCCCCTGCACGTAGTGCGGCGCGTTGGACATCGACTCCTGGCCGCCGGCGACGAGGAGCTGCTCGTCCCCCGCGCGGATGGCCTGCGCGGCGAGCATCACGGCCTGGAGGCCCGAGCCGCAGACCTTGTTGACGGTGTAGGCGGGGACGTCGCCGGGGATGCCGGCCTTGATCGCGGCCTGCCGCGCCGGGGCCTGTCCGACGCCGGCCTGCAGGACGTTGCCCATGATCACCTCGCCGATGGCGGCGGGGTCGACCTTCGCGCGCTGGAGCGCGGCCCGGATGGCGATGGCGCCGAGCTCCGGCGCGGTGAGCGGGCCGAGCCCGCCGAGGAAGCGGCCGATCGGCGTGCGGGCCGCGGCGACGAGGACTGGCGTGCGATCCGACATCTCTGGGTGATCCCCTAGCGAATGCGTCGTGTGGAGTTGAAGCCGATGGTCGCGCCGACCGCGGGGAGCAGCGCGATGATGTTGGCGGTCGCCCACTTGGCGGAGGTGCTCATC
>CAZPJF010000516.1:0-2319 GCA_964586095.1 uncultured Gemmatimonas sp.
ACTTCACGCGCGCCAGGGCCGTGACGAGCGCGGGCCCGAAGTACCGCCCCTCCGCCCGCCCCATCAGGTCGTGGTGCCGCGGCGCGTGCATGGCGATCGTGACCCGGCGCACCGCGCCATCCTGCTCGAAGTGGATCGTCGCCGACACCACGCGCGGGATGCGCTCGGCGGCCTTCACGACGAGCCGCTCGGCGCGCTTGCGCATCGCCGCCGAGATCCTCGCATGGTGCTCGTGCACATGGATGTCCAAGGGTCCTACCCTCCGGGGTTGATGGCCTGGAGCAGGTGCGCCTCGGTCGCGCGCGCGCAGCGGTCCCAGGTGAAGGTCTCCGCGAAGGCCCGTGCCTGGCGTCCCATGGACGCCACCAGCGCGGGCGATGCGGCCAGTCGGTCGAGCGCTTCCGCCATCGCCGGGATGTCGCCATGCGGCGTGAGGAATCCCGTCTCCCCGCGCCGCACCGACTCCCGGATGCCGGGCGAGTCGGACGCGACCACGGGGGTCCCGCATGCCTCCGCCTCGACGTTCGTGAGGCCCCACCCCTCCTTGGGCGAGGCGAGCGCCACCGCCCACGACCGGCGCAGCAGCGCGAGCTTCTCCGCCTCGCTCACGAAGCCAAGGAAACGCACGCGCGGACCGAGGTCAAGCGAACGCACGAGCGCCTCGAGGCTGGGCCGGAAGTCCCCCGCCCCCGCGATCTCGAGGACGGCGTCCGCGCGGCCCAGCGCCGCGAAGGCGCGGATCACGAGGTCCACGCCCTTGTAACGCTTGAGCCGGCCCAGGTACGCGAAGGTCGGGTGCGGCGCCCGGGCCGCGGGGTCGGGCGTGTAGTGGTCGAACGAGACGCCCGGCGGGATCACCGCCACGAGGGGGCGCGGGATCCCGCGCGCGACGAGGTCGTCGGCGGTGCTCTCGCTGATGGCCTGGAAGGGGACGCCCCGGTACATCCACGGGATCGGCCGCTCCGAGCACCAGACCGCCGCGGCGAGCAGCGGATTCAGCTCCTGGAAGGCGGCCCCGCCGAACAGGTGCGGGACCACCACCACCACGCGCTGCGGACCGCTCCAGCGGGTGGTGAAGAGCGGCATCTTGTTGATGTCCTCGTACAGGATGTCGAAGCGCCGCGCCGCGAGGTGCCGCTCCCAGTACCGGCGCGCGTGCAGCGCGAACGTCTGCCGCGTGCCCACGCGGTGGATCTCGACGCCGTTGCGCACCACGCGCGGCGGGCACCCGGGCCAGCCGCCGCAGAGGAGCACCACCTCGTGGCCCCAGGCGGCGAGCCGTTCGAGGATCTCGTGCAGGTGGGTCTCGGCGCCGCCGCCCAGCGGGTTGTCGAGGTCCTGCCAGTTGACCGCGCAGATCCTCACGCGAGCCGGCCCATCCGTCGCGCGAGGGCGTCGACGACCCCGTTCACGAACCGCGCGCTCTGCGACGTGCCGTACCGCTCGGCGAGGCGCACGCACTCCTGGATCACGACGCGCGGCGGCGTGCCGCCCTGCAGCAGCTCGGCCGCGGCGAGCCGGAGCACCGACCGCTCGATGTGCCCGAGGCGCTCGAGCCGCCAGTTCGTCGTCACCTCGCGGAGCTCGGCGTCGATCCCCTCCCGCTCGGCGGCGACGAGCTGCACCAGCGCGAGGGCGAACGCCCGCTCGTCGGGGCGGATCGCGAGGTCGTCCCAGACGAGCTGTGCGACGCGCGCCAGGTCGGCCGGCGTGCCGCGCACGTCCCACGCGTAGAGCGCCTGCAGCGCGCGGGACCGCCCGCGCGTCTCGAGCCGCGCCGGCATTACTGGTCGTCCTCGCCGTCGGCCAGGTCGAGGCGGCCGAAGAGGTCGGCCATCTCGAGCACCGCGAGCGCGGCGTCCCATCCCTTGTTGCCGTGCGCGCCGCCGGCCCGCGCCTCCGCCTGCTCCATGGTGTCGCAGGTCAGGAGCCCGAAGCCGATCGGCACGCCGAACTCGCCCTGCAGCATGGAGAGGCCGCGCGACGCCTCGCCGGCCACGTAGTCGAAGTGGGGCGTGTCGCCGCGCACCACCGCGCCGAGCGCCACGCACGCGTCATAGCGCTCGGTCTGCAGCGCCTTGGCCACCGCCGGCGGCAGTTCCCACGCCCCCGGCACCCAGAGCACGTCCACGTCCTCGAACCGCACCCCGTGGCGCACGCAGGCGTCGAGCGCCCCCTCGACCAGCTTCTCCGTGACGTGTTGGTTGAAGCGCGCCGCCACGATCACGACGCGGCGCCCGGCGCCGGCGGGTTCCCCGATGAACTCGGCCATCAGAGCGCCCGGAGGTGACCGAGCTTGGTGCGCTTGGTCTCGAGGTA
>CAZPJF010000517.1:0-2315 GCA_964586095.1 uncultured Gemmatimonas sp.
CCGAGCAGGTACATCGCGAGCATCGTGGCGCCCTGGAGGTCGAGCCCGGGCAGGAGCGGCAGCGCGGGCACGAAGGCGCCGATCAGCAGCGTGTACACCGGCAGCCGCGCCGAGCAGCTCATGAGCGGCACCACCATGATCGTGGCCAGCCGGTCCTTGGGATCCTCGATGGTGCGCGTCGCCATGATGCCGGGCACCGCGCAGGCGTAGCCGGAGAGCATCGGGATGAAGCTCTTCCCGTGCAGTCCCACGCGGCGCATCAGGCGGTCCATGAGGAAGGCCGCCCGGGCCATGTAGCCGCTCTGCTCGAGCACCCCGATGAAGGCGAACAGGATCGCGATCTGCGGGACGAAGACCACGACCGAGCCGACCCCGGCGAAGACCCCATCCACCACCAGGGACCGCAGGTCGCCCTCGGGCAGGAGGCCGCCGACCGCCGCGCCCACCGCGAGCACCGCCCCCTCGATCGCGTCCTGCAGCGGCGTCGCCCAGCTGAAGACCGACTGGAAGACGAGCGCCATCAGCACGAGGAAGAGGATCGGGCCGCCGACGCGGTGCAGGGCGACCGCGTCGAGCCGGTCGCTCACCGTGCCGAGTGCGCGCTCGCGGCGCGTGACGGTGCGCTGCAGCACGCCGCCGATCCATCCGTACCGCGACTCGGCCTCCAGGCGGTCGGGCGCGAGGCCCGCCTCGCGGAGGATCCGCCGCGCCGCCTCGACGAGCTGCGCGAGCCCCGCCACATGCGACAGGTGCGCCTCGCTGGCGGTGACGGAGAGGAGGCGGAGCGCTTCCATGGACGCCGCCGACGCCGGGAGGCCGTCCTGCTCGAGCTGGGCGCGGACCGGTGCGAGCGCCTCCTCCACCACGCCGGGCAGGGCGAATCGCCGCTCCGGCACCGGCAGCGCGGCGGCGGTGACGATCGCCTTCTTGAGCGGCTCGATCCCCTCGCCGCGCGACGCCACGGTCGGCACGATCGGGACGCCGGTCTCGTGGATGAGCGCCGGCACGTCGATCTCGATGCCCTGCGCCATCGCGCTGTCGATCTGGTTGAGCGCGATGACGACCGGCACGCCCAGCTCGCAGACCTGGCTCGCGAGGAAGAGGTTGCGCTCGAGGTGCGCCGCGTCGACCACCAGCAGCACGACCTGCGGCCGCCAGTGCGACGCGTCGCGGCCGAGGAGCACCTCGAGTGCGATGCGCTCGTCGGGTGAGCCGGCGGAGAGCGAGTAGGTGCCCGGGAGGTCGAGCACCGCGACGCGGCGTCCGTCGCCCATGCGGTAGTCGCCCTCCACCCGCTCGACCGTGACGCCGGCGAAGTTGCCCACGCGCTGGCGCAGGCCCGTGAGGGCGTTGAAGAGCGTGGTCTTGCCGGTGTTCGGATTGCCGATGATGGCAACGCGCAGCGGCTCGGTGGCGGAGAGCCGCTCCGGTGCAGCGGTCGCGGTCACGTCAGTGCGCGGCGCGTTCCTGCGGTCGGACGGTGATGCCGTTGGCGAGGTCGTGCCCGAGCGCGAGGCGGGTGCCGCGCACGTCGACCAGGAGGCAGTGCCGCTTGCCGATCACGGACACCTGCGCGCCCTCGTAGACGCCGAGCGCCCGGAGGCGGCAGGCCTCGTGCTCCCCGCACTCGATCGCCACCACCGTCGCCGCGCGCCCCGTCTCGGAATCGACGAGCGGGCAGGTGCAGGTGGGCAGTTCGCGGGAGGCAGGCGCGGACATCAGGGCGGTCGCGGAGAGGGATTCGTCGTTGAGAATGAGTCTCAACGGCTGTAGATGTAGTCTAATTCGGCCCTTGGAGGGCCGGCAAGGGAAAGTCGAAAGAATTATCCGGGATTGCCGGCCGAACGCCGACGGGGGGAGCGTCCGCTCCCCCCGTCCGAGCCAGGAGACCGCGGCGCGGCCCTAGCGCCAGCGCGCGACCTCGAGCCGGGTCTTCTGCTCCGTGTCACGGAAGGCCATGTACACGAGCCCGCCCTTGCCGAAGCCCGAGACGATGCGCCCCTGCGGCAGCTGCACGCGGTCGACGACCTCGTTGGAGGTGTTGATCACGTAGTAGATGGCGCCGTGCTCCCCCACGGGTGCCGTGGTGCGCACCCACAGGTTGCCGTCGAGGTCACCGAGCGCGGAGCCTTGGGTGAACGGCGGGCGATAGTCGGGGAGCTCGTTCGCGGGGACCATGTTGACCGGCGGGATCTGGAAGGTCCCGGGGCCGCCTTGGCCACCCGCGCCGCGCGGACCGCCCGGCCCGCCGGCGCCCGCCTGCGCGCCCTGGGCACCGGCGCCGCCCTGCTGCGCGGCACCGCGCTGCGGCGGAG
>CAZPJF010000518.1:0-2271 GCA_964586095.1 uncultured Gemmatimonas sp.
GGCGGCGCGCGCGGGCGCGCGCCGCGCGGCTCAGGGCCGCGGCTCCGCGAGCAGGCGCTCGAGGAAGGCGACGTTCGCGGGGCTCGACCAGTCGTCCGCGCCGATGATGCGGCGCCGGATCTTCCCCTGCCGGTCGATGACGAACGTCTCGGGGACGCCGGTGGTCTGGTAGATGGTGCGGATCGCGCCCGGCGCGTCGTGCAGCAGCTCGAACGTGAGCCCGAGCTCCTCCGCGAACGCGGTGATGCGGGCGTCCATCCCCGGGTCGTCCACGCTCACCGCGACGATGCGCAGCCCCTTGGGGCCGAGCTGGCGCTGCAGGCGCTCCATCGACGGCATCTCCACCCGGCACGGGGCGCACCAGGTCGCCCAGATGTTCAGGAGGACCACCTCGCCCTCGTAGTCGTCGATCCCCTTGGTGGTCCCTGCCGGCTTCAGCGTGACCGCGGCGAACTCGGGCGCGTCCGATCCGATCCTGAGCGGGAAGAGCTCCGAGCCCAGCCGCATGGTGAGCAGCCAGAGCCCCGCGCCGAGCACCGCGACCGCACCACCGATGAGCGCCCACTGGCGGCCGTTCGTCACGCCTGCTCCGCGCAGAGCGCGCGCAGCGCCGCGATCTCCGCCTTGGGGTCGGGGGCCGAGAAGACCGCGTTCCCCGCCACGAAGGTGTCGGCGCCGGCCCGCCAGCAGGCATGGATGGTGTCGCGCGCGATGCCGCCGTCCACCTCGAGCACCGCGCGGCTGCGCGCCTCGTCGAGCAGCTGCCGCGCGCGCGCCACCTTCGCCACCGATGCCGGGATGAACCGCTGTCCGCCGTACCCCGGGTTCACGCTCATGATGAGCAGCAGGTCGAGGTCGCTCGCGACCTCGCGCACGGTCTCGAGCGAGGTGCTGGGGTTGAGCGTCGCGCCGGCGCGCACGCCGAGCTCCTTGATGCGCATGACCTGGCGATGGAGGTGCGGCGCCGCCTCCACGTGGATCGTGAGGACATCGGCCCCGGCCTTCGCGAACGGCTCGAAGTACTTCTCCGGCTCCACGACCATCAGGTGGCAGTCGAGCGGGAGCGAGGTGAGCCGCTTGCAGGTCTCGATGACCTTGGCGCCGAAGGTGAGGTTCGGCACGAAGACGCCGTCCATCACGTCCACGTGCAGCCAGTCGGCGCCACCGGCCTCGAGCATCGCGAGTTCCTCGGCGAGCCTGCCGAAGTCGGCGGAGAGGAGCGAGGGCGCGATGCGCACCGGGCCACGCGTCATCAGGAACGTCCCCGGCGCAGCCGCGCCGCGAAGGAGCCATCGGTGCCGTGCCGCTGGGGCAGCACGCGGAGCCGGCCGGCGTCGAGCACCGTCGACGGCACCGCGCCCTCCGGCGGCGGCTCGAGCCGCCAGTCCGGGTGGTCGGCCAGGAAGGACTCCACCTGCGCGTCGTTCTCCTCCGGCTCCAGCGAGCAGGTGGAGTAGACCAGCAGCCCGCCCGGCGCCACCGCCGCGGCCGCCGCGCGGAGGATCGCGCGCTGCGTGGCCGCCATCACCGCGAGGTCGGAGGTCCGGAGCCGCCAGCGCGCGTCCGGGTGCCGGCGGAACGTCCCGGTGCCGGTGCAGGGCGCGTCGACGAGCACCGCGTCGAAGGTGCCGAGCGAGGCCGCCTCGCGCGCGTCGCACACCACCGCCGTCACATGGTCGAGCTCGAGCCGGTCGATGGTCTCCTGGAGGCGCTGGAGCCGCGCCTCGCTCGAGTCGGCAGCGGTGACGTAGCCCGCGGTGCGCGCGAGTTCCACGGTCTTGCCGCCCGGCGCGGCGCAGAGGTCCGCGACCCTGGCGCCGGCGGCGACCGCCGCGTACTGCGTGACGAGCGTCGCCGCGGGATCCTGCACGAAGCAGCGGCCCTGCTGGAACGCGCCGAGCGAGGTGAGGAGCGTCCCGGGCGCGAGCTGCAGCGAGTCGGGCGCGAGCGGCGCGTCGCTCACCTCCACGCCCGAGCCCTCGAGCATCGCCTCGAGCTGTTCGCGCACCACGCCCCACGGCCGCACGATCAGCGGGGCCTCGCGGTTGTTCGCCTCGAGCAGCGCGCGCGTCTCGTCCGCGCCCCACCGCGCGACCCACCGCGCCACCAGCCAGCGCGGGTGCGACTGCTCGACCGCCAGCGCTTCCACCGGGTCACTCGGCAGCGCCGGCGCGAGCGCGGCGCGCGCGCGGGCGAGACGCCGGAGGACCCCGTTCACGAGCGTGCTCGCGCCCCTCCCAAGACGCTGCTTGGCCAGCTCCACGGTCTGCG
>CAZPJF010000519.1:0-2269 GCA_964586095.1 uncultured Gemmatimonas sp.
GCCGAGGGCGCGATCTTCTCGCAGGACATGCTCGCCGCGGACGACGCGCTGCGGCAGCGCGCCGCGCAGTACCTCACCGCCACCGCCGCCCGCGTCAGCGGCGAGTGGGGCCTGCGCGTCTCGGAGACGTGCGAGGACGGCAGCCCCGCGGGCCTCGTCACCGACATCGCCGAGCGCATCGCCGCCGACCTCGTGGTGATGACCACGCACGGCGCCGGCGGCTTCACCCCCGACTGGCTCGGCTCGGTCGCCGACGCGGTGATCCGGCACTCGCACCGCCCGGTGCTCGCGCTCCCGGAGAACGACGCGCACCTCGGCGAGCCGTTCACGCCACGACGGATCATGGTCACGCTCGACGGGAGCCCGCGCGCGAACGCGATCCTCCCCGTCGCCCGCGACCTCGCGGTCGTGTTCGGCGCGCAGGTCGACCTCGTGCGCGTGGTCGCGCCCTTCGTGCCGGGCGACGTGGTCGCGACCCTCGCGGCCGACCGCCCGGACCCCTTCGGCGTGGACGCGGAGACGGTGCACGCCAAGAAGGCGCTCGACGACGCCGGCGCGGAGCTCGAGCGGAGCGGCGTGAAGGTGACGCACAGCGTGCGCGTCGACCTCTCGCCCACGCGCTGCCTGCTCGAGCACATCAAGGAGACCGAGCCCGACTGCCTCGCGATCGCGACACAGGGGCGCGGCGTCTCGCGGCTCTTCCTCGGGTCGGTGGCCGACAAGCTGATCCGTGCGGCGGGGCGGCCGGTGCTGGTGCTGCGGCCGCACAAGTCGTAGGCACGCGCGCGAACCGGGGTGCCGAACGAGGGGCGCGCGGCGACCGCCGCGCGCCCCTCAGCGCGCGTAGAGCTCCGGCGTCACGAACGGCGCCATCGCGTAGGTGACGAGCACCTCGTAGGCGGCCTGCCGGTCGATCCGCCCCGCGGTGAGGATCCCCACCGCCCCCTTGCCGTGCTTGGTCCCCACCTCGGCCACCAACGCGTCCATCGCGTGGCCGAGCTCCACGCCGCCGCGCACCATCCGCGCCACGGCGTCGGGGAGCGGCATCGCGAGCGAGCCGCCGACGCCCTCGCGCCCATCCCGGTGCACGACGACGCACCAGGCGTTGGAGCGCATGCCGTGCGGCGTGTCGACCACGCCCCCCTCGAGCCCCACCCCGAGGTCGGCGTCGAGCGCCTCGCGCGCGGCGCGGGCGCGGTTGCGCGCGCCGGTGATCGTCTCCTCGTCGCCGACCGGCTGGTCGGGGACGCCGCTCGGCACGGGGAGGGCGGTGACGGTGGCGCCCGGCGCGGCCCAGGCGAGGATGGCGCGCGCGGCAGCGAGCTTGACCGGGTTGGATGACCCCACGGCAACGGAGCGGATCGTCGGCGGCATCCGCGGAATCTACCGGCGCGCGCGCGCGGCGCCCGTGAGCGCGCCGCATCGGCCACGGTCCCGCACTATCTTCGCGCGATGGTCCCTCGAGCCGATCCTCCCGCCGCGCGTCCCCGGTCCCCGGAGTTCGTGTTCGTCGGCGGCCGCCTCTGGCTCGACTTCGTCAACACCGACGACGCCCGCCTCGGCGTCCGCCTCGACACCATCGCGTCGTTCGACCGTTTCGTCGACTGGCTCGAGGCCGCGCGCGTGCTCGATGCCGAGCGCGCGCAGGCCCTCCGCCGCCGGGCGCTGCAGCAGCCTTCCGGTGCGACGGCCGCGCTCGTCGAGGCCCGCCGCATGCGGGCCGCCCTCCGCTCGCTCGCCGAGCGCGGCCGCACCGACCAGGGCGAGCGGACGCGCGAGGTCGTGCTCGCCGAGATCAACCGGGTGCTCGGCCGCTCCGTCGGCACCCGGCGCGTCGAAGCCCTTCCCGACGGGGGCTACGCCCGCAGCTTCGTCCCGGTGGGCGACGTCTTCGGCGGCCTCGTGATCCCCATCGTCGAATCCGCGGTGGACTCGCTCGTCGCCGGCGAGCTCGTGCGCATCCGCACGTGCGCGGACCGGCGCTGCCCGCGCCACTTCGTGGACCTCACCAAGTCCCACACCCGCCGCTGGTGCGACATGCGCACCTGCGGCAACCGCGCCAAGGCGCAGCGCTTCAGGGCGTCGGCGCGGCGGCCTTGATGTAGCCCATCAGCTCGGCGTACTCGCGGAGCTGCGCCTGCAGCAGCCGGCGCCCGCGGAAGAGCCGCGACTTGATCGTCCCCTCCGGCACGCCGAGGGTGTTCGCGATCTCGGCGTACTTGAGCCCATGCAGGTCGCTCATCACCACCGCGTCGCGGTACTCGTCGGG
>CAZPJF010000520.1:0-2267 GCA_964586095.1 uncultured Gemmatimonas sp.
AGCCGCTCGCGCGCACCATCGGCGAGGTGCGCGCGCTCAAGGCCGAGGCGGCCCGGCGGCCGAGGCAGGCGACGCAGATGGGGAACCAGGGGCACGCCGCCGAGGGGATCCGCCTGATCCGCGAGTGGGTGGAGGCCGGGCTCATCGGGCCGGTGCGGCGCGTGGAGTTCTGGACCAACCGTCCCATCTGGCCGCAGGCGATCAACCGGAACACGCAGGCGCACAACGTCCCCGAGACGCTCGACTGGGACCTCTGGCTCGGCCCCGCCGCCGCGCGCCCCTACTCGCCGGCGTACGCGCCATTCAACTGGCGCGGCTGGTGGGACTTCGGCACGGGCGCCATGGGCGACATGGCCTGCCACATCATGGATGCGGCCTACTGGACGCTCGGCCTGAAGTATCCGGCGCGCATCACGCCCGAGAGCACGCTCCTGTACGCCGAGACGGCGCCCGCGAGCGAGCGCATCACGTACGAGTTCCCGGCGATCGGCGACCGGCCGGCGGTCACGCTCACGTGGCGCGACGGGTCGCTCTTCCCGCCGATGCCCGCCGGGTGGCCCGAGGGCGACCAGTGGCCGCACGACCGCGAGGGGGGGCAGCTCTGGATCGGCGACAAGGGGATGATCCTGGCCGGCACGTACGCGGAGAACCCGCGGCTGCTCGATCCCAAGGTGGCCGAGGCGGTGGCGGCGACGCCGGTGCCACGGAAGTTCGCGCGGACCGAGGGCGTCCATAAGGAGTGGCTGACGGCGATCCGCGAGGGGAAGCAGCCCGGGAGCGACTTCGCGGGCTATGCGGGGCCGATGACGGAGATGATCCTGATCGGGTGCCTCGCGGTGCGGATGGGGCGGGCGCTGGAGATGGATCCCGACACGGGGATGATCAGGAACGTGACGGCGCCGAGTGAGTGGGTGAATCCGACGTTCCGGGCAGGGTGGACGCTGTAGCGCGCCGGAGATGAATGGTGGAGGTTGAAGGGGGGCGGGCCGTACGGCCCGCCCTCGTTCATCCCCCATCCTTCATCCTCCATCATCGATCGACCGTGCCCAGGCTGCTCGTCGAGGCGTATGTGGACCAGCTCGCGACCGCCGTCGCCGCGGAGCGCGCGGGGGCGGGGCGGCTGGAGCTGTGCGGACCGGGGGAGGGAGGGCTCACGCCGTCGCGCGAGCTCGTCGCGGCCGTGCGGGACGTGGTGCGCATCCCCGTGCATGCGATGGTGCGGCCGCGGACAGGCGACTTCGTCTACGGGGACGCCGAGTTCGCGGCGATGCGGGACGGCGTGCGGATGGTGCGCGAGCACGGGTGCGAGGGTGTCGTCTTCGGCATCACGCGCACCGACGGCACGCTCGACCTGGAGCGGATGGCGGAGCTCGTCGCGCTCGCCCGGCCGATGCGCGTGGGGGTCCACCGCGCCTTCGACCGCACGCCGGACGCCGACGAGGCGCTGGCGCAGTGCCTCGCGCTCGGGGTGGACCTGGTCCTCACGAGCGGCCACGCGCCGACGGCGGAGGAGGGGATCCCGGTGCTCGCGCGGCACGTGCGCGACGCCGCCGGGCGTCTCGTGATCCTCCCGGGCGGCAACGTCCGCGCCCACAACGTCGCGCGGATCATCAGGGAGACCGGCGTCCGCCAGGTCCACGCGCGCGCGGCGGAGCCGGAGGTGTTCGCGGCGGTGTGCGCGGCCGTGCGAACGCTCGTGCCCTGACGGCCAAGCCGTCCGGCCTCACCGATCCGTAATGCGCGCCTCACGGCGACGTCATCGCGGATCCATCGGCGGTCAACCGGCGCCGCGTACCGTTCGGGCGTCACCGCCTCGAGGGTCACGCCATGGAGATGGACATCGCCTACGGATGCTGCTTCGGCCCCTGCAGCCCGTTCGGTCCGCTGGCCGAGATCGCGGACGCCTATCTGACGATCCTCGCCGGCGGCGTGCTGACCGCCCTCATCCGGCGCGCGGGTCGCGCGCTCGCCGGCGCGTGAGGGCCGGCGGCCGGACCGCGCCGGCCGCCCAACGCCCAGGGTGGCATCCGCTCAGGGCCTCCAGGTCCCCTTCGCCACCGCCGGCACGAACCGGTCCAGCGCCTTGCCCGGGAACGCCACCGTCCGCCCGCTCTCCGCGCTCTGGTACGCCGTCATCAACATCTGCACCACCTCCACGCCGTCGTCGAAGGTGAGCAGCGGCTGCTCCTTGCCGAGGAACACCCGCACGAAATGGCGGTCCTCGCCGGTGTAGCCGTACGCGAGGTACTCCTCGGGCACCACCGGCA
>CAZPJF010000521.1:0-2263 GCA_964586095.1 uncultured Gemmatimonas sp.
CCGGGGCGTTAGCTCAGTTGGGAGAGCACCTGCTTTGCAAGCAGGGGGTCATCGGTTCGAGCCCGATACGCTCCATCTCTCCACCACAACCTATCCGGTAGATGTCGCTTTCGATCCCCTCCGTCGGCAGCGAGGCGCCCGGCTTCACCCTCGACTCCACCGGGCCCACGCCGATCTCGCTCGCGGCCTTCCGCGGGAAGCAGCACGTGCTGCTCGCCTTCTTCCCGCTCGCCTTCACCTCGGTCTGCACGGCCGAGTTGTGCGCCTTCACCGACGACTACTCGGCGTTCGCCTCGAAGGACGTCGCGGTGATCCCCATCAGCGTGGACGCGGTGCCGTCGCTGAAGGAGTTCAAGGCGAAGTACGGCATCGCGGTCGACCTCGCGTCCGACTTCAAGCGCGAGGTCTCGCGCGCGTACGGGACGCTCCTCGCCGAGCGGTTCTTCTCGAACCGGGCCTACTTCCTGATCGACAAGGCCGGCATCGTGCGCTGGGCGCACGTCGAGGACACGCCCGGCTCGCGCCGGGAGAACCACGAGATCCTCGCGGAGATCGCGAAGCTCTCCTGACCGCCGGAGCCGGTCACGCGTGCACACCCCGCCGGGTGGCGGGGTCACGAATCGTCCACGCCGCCCGCTCCACCCCGGTGCGCGCACCGCGACGGCAGGCGTCCGGCGAGGGGGTCGGCCTCGAGCGCCGGCCCCCTCGCGCGCTGCTGCCCACCGCCTACTGCTGCGGCCTCACCTCGATGCGCCGCGCCTTCGGCCGCTCGAGCTTGGGCAGCCGCAGGGAAAGGACGCCGTGCGCGAACGTCGCCTCGATCCGCTCCTCGGCCACGTCCTTCGGGAGCGGGAAGACGCGGCGGAAGGTCCCCTGCGTCCGCTCGGCGAGGTGCACCCGGCTCCCCTCGGGCGCTGCGGCGGAGCGCTTCTCCCCGCGCACCGTCAGCACGCCCTGCTCGGTCGTGACCTCCACCTGCTCCGGCGCCACGCCGGGCAACTCGAGCTCGAACGTGTACGCCGCCTCGTCCTCGCGGACGTCGGTGGCCGGGATCCAGGTCGCCACCTGTGCCTCGGCGCGCCCGAAGGTGTCCTCGATCAGGCGGTCCATCTCGCGGCGCAGCGTGAAGAAGGGCGCCAGGGTGGTGGTGCGGTAGACCATGGGAGTCTCTCCTCTGGAGGAAGGGGTCGCGTGGATGCGCGGCGCGCGTGGCGGCGCCGCTCTGGGATCCGGGATGCGCAACCGCGATGCCCAACGCAGTCGGCCGGGCCGACCGACGCGCCTGCCGCCTCGACCGGGCCGACTGTCAGGCTGACAAGCACCCGGTGCGCCGAACCTTGTCGCCACCCCCGGCGGGGCCCTAGCTTCCGCCGCATTCCTCCCCACATGCCTTGACCATCCCCGCCACGACGCCTGCCGGCTCCGAGGGCCCTGCCGTCCGCGCCCTGCACGCCCTCGCGGGCTTCAGTGAGGAGCTGGCCTCCTCGCGCCCGCTGGAGTCGAGCATCGAGCGCATCCTCGGGGCGCTGCGGGACTCGCTCGGGGCGAGCGAGGCGTCGGTGTGGCTGCACACGCCGCAGGGCCTCACGCGGGGCTGGGCGAACGGGCTGCAGACGGTGACCGAGGCGTCCGTGCGCGCAGGGCTCGCCGAGGCGGGCGGGCACGACCCCGCGGTGCAGGCGATCACGCTCGGCCCGCGGCGGGTGGGGGCGGTGGCCGTGCGGTCGGCGGCGCCGCTGGAGCCCGAGCAGCGCCTGCTCCTCGTGGCGCTGGCCAACCTGCTGGCCCCCGAGCTCGCGCATGCGGAGCGCTCGCGGCAGCTCGAGGTGGAGGTCGCGGCCCGGACGGCGGAGATCGAGCGCGGGCGGCGCTTCACCGAGAAGATCATCGACTCGCTCCCGCTCGGGCTGTACGTGATCGACCGCGAGTACCGCATCCAGAGCTGGAACCGCAAGCGCGAGACGGGGATGCAGGGCGTCTCGCGCGAGGAGGCGCTGGGGCGCACGATCTTCGAGATCCTCCACCGGCAGCCCGCGGAGATGCTGCGGCGCGAGTTCGATGACGTGTTCGGCACCGGGCGGATGCAGGAGTACCAGATGGAATCGCTGGCCTCGGGCGAGGTGCGCACCTACCGCATCACCAAGATCCCGATGCGGCTCGGCGACGGCCCGGTGACGCACGTGATCACCATCGGCGAGGACGTGACCGACTGGACGCAGGCGCAGGCGCGCTTCTCGCAGTCGGAGAAGCTCGCGGCGATCGG
>CAZPJF010000522.1:0-2255 GCA_964586095.1 uncultured Gemmatimonas sp.
CGCGCATCATCAACTGGAAGGACCGCAACACCTGCGTGCTCTTCGGCGACGGCGCGGGCGCGACGGTCATGAAGCGGAGCACCAAGGGGCGCGGCATCCTCTCGGCCTACATGCGCTCCGACGGCACGCTCGCCGACCTCCTGCACCGGCCCAAGGGCGCCGGCGCCGCGCCGATCACCCCCGAGATCATCCTCGAGGGGACGCACTGGATCCAGATGGCCGGGCGCGAGGTCTTCAAGAACGCCGTCCGCTCGATGGCCGACGCCAGCGACCGCGCCCTCGACGGCGCCAAGCTCTCGGCGAGCGACATCGACCTGATGATCCCGCACCAGGCCAACATCCGGATCATCGAGGCGACGGCGAAGCACGCGAACATCCCCATGGAGAAGGTGTTCGTGAACGTGGACCGCTACGGGAACACCTCCGCGGCCTCGATCCCGATCGCGCTCAGCGAGGCGCACGAGAAGGGGCTGATCAAGGACGGGACCACGGTGATGTTCGTGGCGTTCGGGGCGGGGTTCACGTGGGGGTCCATGGTGGTGAGATTCTAGGGGAGATGGCGGATGGCAGAGGGCGGATGGCAGGACCTCCGCTCGCCATCCGGTGCTCCCCGCCGTAGCTGCCATCTGCCATCTGCCATCTGCCTTCTACTCCCATGTTCCTGCTCTTCCCTGGACAGGGCTCCCAGAAGCCCGGTATGGCGACGGACCTCGTCGAGGCCTTCCCGGCGGCGCGGGACGTGTTCGCGCGCGCCGACGAGGCGCTCGGCGCGAAGCTGAGCACCCTCTGCTTCGAGGGGCCCGCCGAGGAGCTCACGCTCACGCACAACGCGCAGCCCGCCCTCCTGGCGCACGGCGCCGCGGTGTGGGCGGTGGTCAAGGACCGCGTCGCGTCGAAGGTGCAGGGGGCGGCGGGGCATTCGCTCGGCGAGTTCTCCGCCTACCACGCCGCCGGCGCGCTCCCGCTCGAGGACGCGGTGCGCCTGGTCCGCCGGCGCGGCGAGCTGATGTACGAGACCGGCGTGCACGTCCCCGGGGCCATGGCCGCGATCCTCGGGACGCTGACGCGGACCATCGAGGAGATCTGCTCGGAGGCGGGCGCGCAGGGCGTGGTCGTCCCGGCGAACTACAACAACCTCGACCAGATCGTGATCTCGGGCGAGGTGGCGGCGGTGGAGGCGGCGATGGAGCTCGCCAAGGCCGCCGGCGCCAAGCGGGCCCTGCGGCTGCAGGTGAGCGGCGCGTTCCACAGTCCGCTCATGCAGCCCGCGGCCGCCGGGCTCGGCGAGGCGCTCGGCCGTGCCCAGTGGCGCGCCCCCGCCGTGCCGGTCTGGAGCAACGTCACCGCCGAGGCGGTGGGCGACGCGGCGACCGCGCGCGACCTGCTGCTCCGGCAGCTGACCGCCCCGGTGCGCTGGGTCGAGGTGGTCCGCAACGTCGCCGCCAGCTTCCCGGGCACGACGTTCGTGGAGATGGGGCCCGGCGCGGTGCTGAGCGGCCTGGTGAAGCGCCTCGCGCCCGACTGCAGGACGATGACGTGCGGCACCGTGGCGGAAGTCGAGGCGCTCCTCGCCGGATGAAGGCGGGCGGATGAAGGGGGCGGGGCCGTGCGGCCCCGCGTCCCGCATCCACGCGCCTTCGACGTCCATCCTTCAACCTTCCTCGTGTCCATGAAGCTCGACCTCTCAGGGAAAGTCGCCCTCGTCACCGGTTCCACCCGCGGCATCGGCCGCGCCATCGCGCGGGAGCTCGTCGCGTGCGGCGCCAGGGTCGCCGTGGTGGGGCGTGACCTCGCCAAGGCGGAGCAGGTCGCCGAGGAGCTGGGCGAGGCGCGGGGGTTCGCCTGCGACATCAGCGTGCCGGCGGACGTGACGATGCTGGTGCAGTCCGTGGAGGACGCATTCGGGTCGCTCGACATCCTCGTGAACAACGCCGGCATCACCAAGGACAACCTGATGCTGCGGATGAAGGACGAGGACTGGGACGCGGTGCTCGACACGAACCTTCGGTCGGCGTTCATCGCGATCCGCGCGGCGCAGCGCGGGATGATGAAGCGCCGGTGGGGCCGGATCATCAACATCGCGTCGGTCGTGGGGATCATCGGCAACAAGGGGCAGGCCAACTACGCCTCGAGCAAGGCGGGGCTGATCGGGCTGAGCAAGTCGGTGGCGAAGGAGCTCGCCAGCCGGAACATCCTGTGCAACGTGGTCGCGCCGGGCTTCATCAAGACCGACATGACCGACGCGATGACCGAGG
>CAZPJF010000523.1:0-2243 GCA_964586095.1 uncultured Gemmatimonas sp.
GGGTCGAGCGTGAACGACACGAAGAGCGACACCGCGACGGCGAAGGCGACGGTGACGCCGAACTGGTAGAAGATCTTGCCGATCATCCCGCCCATGAAGGCGACGGGGATGAAGACCGCGATCACCGCGAGCGTGGTCGCGAAGACGGCGAGGCCGATCTCGTCCGTCCCCTCCTTCGCGGCGAGGTAGTGGTCCTTCCCCATCGCGACGTGCCGGACGATGTTCTCGCGCACCACGATCGCGTCGTCGATGAGGAGGCCGATCGCGAGCGAGAGGGCGAGGAGCGTCATGGTGTTCAGCGTGAAGCCGAACGCCCACATGGCGAAGAAGCTCGAGATGATCGCCACCGGCAGCGTGAGTCCGGTGATGACGGTCGAGCGCCACGACCCGAGGAACAGGTAGATGATCATGACCGTGAGGATCGCGCCGAGGACGAGCGTGAGCTCGACGTCGAAGAGCGCCTCGCGGATCTTGCTCGAGTCGTCGCGGATGATGGTGAGCGCGATGTCGGCCGGGAGCTGCTCCTGCAGCTCGGCGATGACGACGCGGACCTGGTCGGCGACCTCGACGGTGTTGGAGCCGGTGATCTTGAGGACCTCGAGCGAGAGCGCCGGGTCGTCGGCCATGAGCGAGGCGCTCCGCTTCTCGGCCGTGCCGTCGATCACCGTGCCGACGTCGCGCACGCGGATCGGGGCGCCGTTGCGGACCACGACCGTGACGTCGCCGAACGCGAGCGGGACGGTCACCCGGCCGGTGATGCGCACGAGGCGCTCGGTGTCGCCGCGCTGGATGCGGCCGGCCGGCACCTCCTGGTTCTCGCGCTGGAGCGCCGCGACGACCTGGGCCGGCGAGATGCCGTACGCGCGGAGCGCCGTCGGGTTCAGCTCCACGCGGATCTCGCGCGCGGTGCCGCCCACCACGTTCACGCCGCCCACGCCCGGGATCGACTCGATCCGCTTGCCGATCACCTCCTCGGCCAGGTCGGTGAGCTCGCGCATCGGGCGCGTGTCGCTGCGCATGACGATGCTCATGATCGGCCGGTCGTTCGGGTCGAACCGGATGATCACGGGCTCCTCGATGTCACGCGGGAGCGCCCGGCGGATGCGGGCGACCTTCCCCTGCACCTCGGGCTGCATCTTCATGACGTCGACGCCCAGGTGGAACTGGAGGCGGACCGACGAGTTGCCCTCGGTGGACGTCGACGTGATCTCCTTGAGCCCCTCGGTCGTGTTGAGGGCCTCCTCGATCGGCTTGGAGACCTCGCGCTCCACCACCTCGGGGCTCGCGCCGGGGTACGCGGTCTGCGCGACGATCGTCGGATAGGTCACATCCGGGTACTCGTCGACGGCGAGGCGGAAGAACGACACGCCGCCGAGGACGACGAGCGCCACCATGAGCATGGTGGCGAACACGGGGCGCTTGATGGAGACGTCGGAGAGGAACATCGGGAGGGCCCGTTAGGGACGCGCGCGGTTGGCTTCCGTGCCGATCACCTGCACCTGCATGCCGGCGCCCAGGAGGCCGACGTTGCCGACGACGATCTCGTCGCCCGCCTTGAGGCCCTCGACCACCTGCACGACGCCGCGGGCCTCGTCCGTGATGCCGAGCGTGACGTCGGCGCGCGCGAGGGTGCCGTTGGCGAGCTTCCAGACGAAGTAGGCGCCGCCCGCGGTGGCCGCGGCCTGCCGCACGGCCTGCTGCGGGATCACGATCGTGCCTTCGAGCGTGCGCTCGATGATCTGGCCGGTGGCGAAGGTGTTGCCCTTCAGGGTGCCGCCGGCGTTGGGGACCTGCACGAACACCGTCACCGCCTGCGACTGCAGGTCGATGGTCGGGCTCACGCGCGCCACGCGCCCGGTGATGTTCCGGCCGTCCGCGGTGAAGCGGACCTCGAGGCCGCGCTTGAGGGCCGAGGCGCGGCGGGCCGGCACCGCGGCCGTGAGCTCCAGCAGGTCCGCGCGCACCACGGTGAAGAGCTCCTGCCCGCGCGTGACGCGCTCGCCGTTCTCGACCGAGCGGCGCTCGACGACGCCGTTCACCGGGGAGACCACCCGCGTGTCACGGGCGACGGACTGCGCCGCCTTCACGCGCGACTCGGCCGCGGCGAGGCGCGCCTGCGCGGTGACCGCCGTCTGCTCGGCGGTGCGCAGCTCGCGCTCGGCGACCGCGCCGGCCTTATGCAGGTCGCGCGTCTGCTCGAGGTTCCACTGCGCGGTGGTGGCCTCGGTGCGGGCGGCGAGCTC
>CAZPJF010000524.1:0-2239 GCA_964586095.1 uncultured Gemmatimonas sp.
TCGAGCGCGCCGTCGTCGCGTCCGACTGGGCGGCGCTGGAGCAGGCGGCCGCACGTCTGCGGATCGCCGCCGCCGGCTCCGGCGCGCGCGATGCCTGGACGCACTACGAACTCGGCTACGTGCTGCATCGCCGTGCGGGCGGCCACCTCAACGACGACCAGGGGCGGAAGGCGAAGCCGCTGCTCGAGGAGGCCGATCGCGCCCTCGTGCGGGCGCAGTCGCTCGGCGCGGGGATGAGTGCGCTCGCCCTGCGCGGTGCGGTGCATGGGCAGATCGCGGGCTCGGGCGGGATGATCGCCGGCATGCGGAACGGCCCGAAGGCCTTCTCGCTGCTGGACGAGGCGGTGTCGAAGGCGCCGAACGATCCGCGCGTGGCGCTGTTGAACGGGATGACGCGGCTCAATGCGCCGAAGGCGTTCGGCGGCGGGCCGGCCAAGGCGGAACCGGAGCTGCGGCGGGCGCTCGCGCTGTTCGAGGCCGATCGACCCGCGGCGGGCGCGCCGAGCTGGGGCCGGGTCGATGCGCACATCTGGCTCGCCCTCACCCTGCGCGAGTCGGGTCGCGCCGCCGAGGCGCGTGCGGAGCTGCAGCGCGCCGCCGCGCTCGCGCCGGGTCACGCGTGGGTCGCGGAGCTCCTCGGCGCCCTTGACCGGGCCCGCTGACCGTCGCCGGATGACACGCGGCCCGCATGGGCCGGAAACCCGCCTCGCGGGCCCGCGTAGGGCGAGCAGACCCCGTCCCGGGAGATCGTCGCATGTGGCAGATCCTCAAGACCCTGCTCGTCCAAGGCATCCTCGCGAAGACCGCGCTCCGCTCGGTGGGCTGGCTCGCGTGGCTCCTTCCGGTCGGCTTCCTCCTCAAGTGGATCGGGCTGCCGCTGCTGATGGTCCTGCTGGTGCTCGCCCTGCCGGTGCTGACGCTGCTGCTGCTCATCGGGTTGCCGATCTTCGTGGTGCTGCTCTTCGGCGGGATGATCCTCTCGGTGGTGGGCGCACTGCTTGGCGTGGGGATCGCGCTGCTCAAGGTGGCGATCCCGATCGCGGTGGTGGTGCTGGTGGTGCGATGGCTGTTCCGCTCGCGCGAGGCGGACGTCGTGACCCCGACGGCGGCGCCGGCCGGCGAGTAGGCGTCTCGGGCGGCGGCGGCCAGCGCGGGGGCGTTGCCTACCGCGCCACCGCCCGCCCGATGATGATCGTGACGTTGTCGCTGCCGCCCCCATCCAGCGCCTCGGCCAGCAACTGCTCGCACGCCTGCTTCGCCGAGCGCATCCCGCGCAGGATCTCCCTGATCCGCGCATCGCTCACGTGCTTGGTGAGCCCGTCCGTGCAGAGCAGGTGCACCAGGCCCCACTCGGACTTGAGACGCGTCACCACCGGCACGGCCTCCTCCGCGCCGATCGCCGAGGAGAGCACGTCGCTCAGCCGCGAACGCTCGGCCACCGCGCGCGTCAGCACCCCCTTGTCGACGAGGTCCTGCGCGATCGTCTGGTCGCGCGACACCTGCGTGAGCGTGTCCTCGCGGAACAGGTAGTACCGCGAATCGCCCACCTGCAGGATGTAGTACCAGGGCCAGACGCCGATGAACAGCGTGAGCGTGGTGGCCATCGACCGCCCGCCGGCCTCGACCGCCGCGCGCGCCTTCACCGCCTCGTGCGACTTGAGCGCCGCCGACTGCAGCGTCTCGATGAACTCCTCGCCCCCCGAGTCGGCGTTGAGGAAGCACTGCGAGCTCGAGATCACGTACTCGGTGGCGGTCTCGAGCGCGGTGGCGCTGGCGCGCTGGCCCCCCACCCCGCCCCCCACGCCGTCGGCGACCATGCCGAGCACCGCCACGCGCTGGTCGCCGAGCGCGATCCGGCTCGGGTCGGGGAGCGAGGTCTGCATCACCTGGATGCGGCGGTGCACCGTCGCGAGCAGGAACTGGTCCTGGTTCTCGCTGCGCACCTTCCCCGGGTGCGTGAGCCCGAAGACGTCGAGCTCGTCGTCGGTCGGCTTGCGGTTGGGATCGATCACCATCCGGGATCCTCCGGGGGGTGCGGCGCGCCCCCCTAATACCGCGCCCGCCCCGCGGATGCGCAATGCCCGCCGGTGGGGTAGTATCCGGGAGCCGCATCGCCCCGGAGGGCACCCGTGTCAGGCCTCGACGACAAGTCGATCCAGAACCTCGTGAAGAAGCTCCAGAAGCAGGCCAAGCCCCGGAACCTCGAGGCGAAGACCTACGACAAGACCGCGCCGCAGCG
>CAZPJF010000525.1:0-2209 GCA_964586095.1 uncultured Gemmatimonas sp.
CGCGGAAGGTCGAATGCCCCCAGCCGCGGTGATGGTCGTACTCCTCGGTGGTGTACGTGGAGTCGTGGATCAGCACCTGCGCGCCCCGCACGAACGCCACCATCCGGTCCCGCCAGTCCGGCGGCGATCCGTACCGCGGATGCGACGCCAGCTCGTTGTCCGACACATAGACCAGCGCCCCACCCGAGCCGCCCGGCCGCGCGAACCGGTACCCCAGCGCGCCCCCCGGATGCTGCACCGCGAACGCCGTCACCTCGTACCCCGTCCCGGCGGTCCGGGTGCCGACGGCCAGGTCCCGGAAGTCGATCGAGGCATCCAGCTCCTCGAACGTCACGGGGAAGACCACCGGCGACATCTGGTCCCGCACCACCTGGTCCACCGACCGCTCGAGCGACTGCGAACCCCAGATCGTGAAGTGGTTCCCGCGGCCGAAGATCGGCGCGAAGAACGGGATCCCCTGGATGTGGTCCCAGTGCGCGTGCGTCAGGAAGATGTCTCCCTGGACCTGCGCCCCGTTGGACCGCGACAGCAGGTCCCGCCCCAGCTCACGGATCCCCGTGCCCGCGTCCAGGATGACGAGCCAGCCGTCGTCCGTCCTGAGCTCCGTGCACGGCGTGTTCCCACCGTACCGCACCGTCTGCGCTCCGGGGGTGGGGATCGACCCGCGCGTCCCCCAGAAGCGAACGCGCCAACTCATGCGTCCCCCCGGTTCACGCTGCAATCTCGCCCCGCACGCGCTGCCGGACCAAGGAAGGTCATCACCGCCCCGGCGTGACCCGCGTCACGCGCCCGGGCGTCGCCGGGAGCGCTCACAGGCGCTGCTGCGAGCGCTTCTCGAGCGCCGCGCGGTCGGTGATCCGAATGCGGCGCCGTTCGGTCGAGATCCATCCCGCCTCGACGAACTCGCGCATCGCGCGCGAGACGGTCTCCCGGCTCGCGCCGATCACGTTGGCGATGGTCTGGTGCGTGAGGGGCTTGTCGATGGCGTCGCTCCCGCCCTCGGCCGCGGCATCGAGGATCATCCGCGCGATGCGGCCGGGGACATCGAGGAGGACCAGCGCGCCGATCTTCTCGTCCGCACGCCGAAGGCGCCGGGAGAGCTCGAGCAGCAGGGCCCACGCCACCGCGGGGTTCTGCTCCACCCGCCGCCGGAAGTCCTCGCGCCGCAGCACGAGCAGCGTCGAGTCCTCCATGGCCACCACGTGCGCCGAGCGTGGCTGGTCGTCGATCAGCGAGAGCTCGCCGAAGTGCTCCCCCACGCCGAGGATCCCGAGGATCACCTCGCGGCCGTCCTCCGCGACGAGCACGACCTTCACCCGGCCGGCGCGCACGACGAAGAGCGAGTCGCCCGGGTCGTCCTCGAAGAGGATGACGGAGCCCTTGGGATAGCTCTTCTCCCGCGCCATCTGCGAGAAGGCCGTGACCTCCGCCGGCACCAGCGAGCGGAAGAGGGGGACGGTGGCGAGGAAGTCGGCGGTGGTGGCGGGCATGGAGGGGTGTGCGGCGTTGGCAACTGACGGCCCGGGGCGAAGTTAGGAGCGTACCACGGGGCTGTCAAACGAACGCCGCTCGCCTGCGGCGCGCGGCCCGCCCGCACCCTGCGCGTCACGGAGGCACGGGGCGCGACGGCGCCGTGAGGTGCCGCCCCGCTCCGTCTCGCGCCGCCCGATGCCACCCTGCCTCACGCCGGCCCTCCTGGACCTTCTCGTCGCGGGCAGCGTGGCGTGTGATGCGCCGACCGAGCCGGCGCCCCCGGCGGACCGGGCGCTCCGGCCGATTCGGAACGCGCGCTTCTCCGACATGGTGGACGCTCAGTTCGTCGTGCCCGGCGACATCTCGTGCGAGGCGCGGGCCACCGGGCCCGGCCGGGGGGGCGCCTTGCGCCGAAGTCGTTGCACCTGCTAGACTTCAAGGCTGTCAACGCCCCAACCAGAGGCACCCATGAAGGCCGATATCCATCCCACGTACGCCACCGCGACCGTCAGCTGCGCCTGCGGCAACACCTTCCAGACGCGCTCGACCCACGCGGAGATCCATACCGACATCTGCGCGGCGTGCCATCCGTTCTTCACCGGCAAGCAGAAGCTCATCGACACGGCCGGCCGCGTCGAGCGCTTCCGCCAGAAGTACGGCACCAAGGCGACCGCCTGAGCGTCCGCGATCGGCTCTCGGACGCGCTCCGGCGCGCCGCCGAGGTCGAACGCGACCT
>CAZPJF010000526.1:0-2195 GCA_964586095.1 uncultured Gemmatimonas sp.
CCCATTGTTCGGCAAGGAGTTACAGGAGGGGGCCGCCGGCGAGGCCGGTGGCCCCCTTCGCGCGTCAGGTACCCTCCTTGCAGGGGGAATCGCAGGCGGGTGCACAGTTACTGGACTGCCTCGCCCTGCACGCTACATTCCCTCGACGCGGGGCCGCGCGTGCGGCCCCGTTCGCGCTCCGACCGCCGGAGCGTCACCGCATCGATTCTTCCGGGGTGCAGGCCGGCCCCTCGAGCAATGTCGGAACCGAACCCGCCCGAGCCCCGCCCGCCGGCGCCCACGCCGGCGATGGGGATGACCTCGGAGTATCGCCCCCCCGAGCGGCATCACGTCGAGGCGCATCCCACGGGGAGGCGCCTCGCGATCCTGACCCTCACGGCGCTCGGCGTCGTCTACGGGGACATCGGGACGAGTCCGCTGTACGCGATCCGCGAGGTCTTCAAGCCCGAGTACGGGATCGCGCCGACGCCGGAGAACGTCTACGGGATCCTCTCGCTGATCCTCTGGTCGCTGATCCTCGTCGTCAGCGTGAAGTACATCGTCTTCATCCTGCGCGCGGACAACCGCGGCGAGGGCGGCATCCTGGCGATGCTCGCGCTGCTCCTCCAGCAGCAGGACCTCGTGAAGTGGCGGCGCGCCGCGCTCGTGAGCCTCGGGCTCTTCGGCGCGGCGCTGCTGTATGGGGACGGGATGATCACCCCCGCGATGTCGGTCCTCTCGGCCACCGAGGGCCTCTCGGTCGTCTCCGAGGCCTTCACGCCGATCGTGGTCCCCCTCACGCTCGCCATCCTCGTCGTGCTCTTCCTCTCCCAGCGCTTCGGCACGGCGGGGGTGGGGAAGGTCTTCGGGCCGATCACGTTCACGTGGTTCGTGAGCATCGCCGCCCTCGGGCTGGCCGAGGTGGTGCGCGAGCCGGTGATCCTCTTCGCGGTGCACCCGGGCTACGCCCTCCGCTTCGCGTTCACGCACGGCACCGCCGGCTTCATCGTGCTGGGCGCGGTGGTCCTCTCGGTGACCGGCGCCGAGGCGCTCTACGCCGACATGGGGCACTTCGGGCGCCGCCCGATCCGGCTCGCGTGGTTCGGCCTCGTGCTGCCGGCGCTCGTGATCAACTACTTCGGGCAGGGCGCGCTGGTGCTCCGCGACGCGAGCGCCGCGGCGAACCCGTTCTTCCTCCTCGCGCCGCGCGCGCTGCTCTACCCGATGATCGCGATCGCCACCGCGGCCGCGATCATCGCGTCGCAGGCCATGATCTCGGGGGCGTTCTCGCTCACGCAGCAGTGCATCCAGCTCGGCTACTGCCCGCGCCTCACCGTGACGCACACGTCGGCCAAGGAGTTCGGGCAGATCTACATCCCCGAGATCAACCATGCGCTCATGGTCGGCTGCCTGCTCATCGTCCTCGGCTTCCGCGACTCGACCTCGCTCGGCGCGGCCTACGGCATCGCGGTGACCGGCACCTTCGTGATCACGACGATCATCTTCGCGGTGATCACCGCGACGCGGTGGAAGTGGCCGCTCTGGCGTTCGGTGCTCTTCTTCGCGGTCTTCCTGACAATCGACGGCGCCTTCCTGGGCGCGAGCCTGCTCAAGGTCCTCCACGGCGGCTGGGTGCCGCTCGTCGTGGCCGTCGTCCTGTTCACGCTCATGACCAGCTGGAAGCGCGGCCGCGACATCCTGCGCGAGCGCGTCACCGACATCGCGCTCCCGCTCGAGACCTTCCTCGACGACATCAACCGGCGGTCGCCGGTGCGCGTCCCCGGCACGGCGGTCTTCATGACCTCCGAGGCCGCCGGCGTACCGGTGGTGCTGCTGCACCACCTCAAGCACAACAAGGTCCTCCACGAGACGGTGATCCTGCTCTCCATCGTCACCGACGACTTCCCCGAGGTCCCGCGGACCGAGCGCGTCCGCATCGAGGCGCTCGGCCAGGGCTTCTTCCGCGTGGTCGCGCACTACGGGTTCATGGAGTCGGCCGACGTGAAGGAGGTGCTCCAGCGCTGCCGCGACTACGGCATCGCCGCGCGCCCGCTCGACACGAGCTACTACCTCGGCCGCGAGCAGCTCATCCCGCGCGTCGGCCCGTGGAAGAAGGGCGGCCTCTCGATGAACATCGTGCGCAAGAAGCTCTTCGCCATCATGTCGCGCAACGCCCTGTCCGCCACGCAGTACTTCCAACTCCCCCCGAATCGCGT
>CAZPJF010000527.1:0-2188 GCA_964586095.1 uncultured Gemmatimonas sp.
TCCGATCGCGCTGCTGTTCGCGGTGACCGTCCCTGCGGACGCCGTCGCCGCGCAGGCACCGGCGCGCCGCGACAGCGCGGCCCAGCGCATCGAGCCCACCACCGTGCGCGCCGAGCGCGGCGGGACCGTCGTGGGCGGGGCCTCGGCGCTGGTCGTGAACCTCGACTCGTCCCGCGCCCGCGTCGCGCCCTCGCTCGCCGGCCTGCTGCGCGCCGTGCCGCTGGTGCTCGTGCGCACGAACTCGCGCGGCGAGGTCGAGCTCTCGGTGCGCGGATCGGAGAGCCGGCAGGTGGGCCTGATGATGAACGGCCTCCCGCTCTCCGCCGGCTGGGACGGGCGCGCCGACCCGTCGCTCGTCCCGCTCACCGCGATCTCGCGCGTCTCGTACGTCCGCTCCACCGCGAGCGTCCTTGGCGGGCCCAACACTCTGGGCGGCATCATCGACCTCTCCTTCGATGAGCCGCCGACCGCGGCGCTCGAGCCGGTCGTCGCATTGGGGACCGACCACACCGGCGCGCGCCTGCTCTCCGCGACCGTCGCCTCGGGGCGCACCCGCGAGGCGACCCGCCTCTCCTGGCGCGTGGGCGGCGGCCTCCGGCAGCTCGACGGCCTCGTGCGCGCACACGACGTCCCCGATCCCTCGGGTGCGCCGCGGCTCCGGTCGAACACCGATTCCCGGCAGGTGGACTTCCTCGGCGCCGTCGAGTGGCGCGCCGCGGGCGGGGCGGGGATCTCCGCCCTCGTCAGCGGCTACCAGGCCCAGCGCGGCGTCGCGCCGGAACTGCACCTCGCGAGCCCGCGGTACTGGCGCTACCCCGACCAGTCCCGGCGCATCGCCCAGCTGCGCGCCAGCGCCCCGCGCCTGACCAGCGCGCTCGGCACCACCGAGCTCGAGCTCGGCGGCGGCGTGCTGGAGGGGGACGTGCGGATCGAGACGTTCAGCGACCCGACCTACGCGCCCGTGAGCGGCACCGAGGCGGGACATGAGCAGGTGAACAGCGTGCGGTTCGGTGCCACGCACACCCTGCCCGGCGGGACGCAGCTCCGCGCCGCCGTGACGGGCAACAACATCCTCTACGACGAGACGCTGGGCGCCGCGCCCAGCAGCCACTACCGGCAGGACCTCCTGAGCGCCGGGGTGGAGACGCAGTTCCTCGCGGGCGCGCGCACGCTGGTGAGCGCCGGCGTGGTGCTGGACCGTGGCGTGACGCTCGCCGCGGGCGGCCGCGCCCCGCTCCCGGCCAAGGGTCTCGTGGGCTGGCGCATCGGCGCGACGCGCCAGCTCTCGGGAGCGGCGCGCCTGCATGCGAGCGCGAGCCAGCGCGGGCGATTCCCGGCGCTCCGCGAGCTCTACTCGGGCGCGCTGAACCGGTTCGAGCCCAACCCGGCCCTGCGCCCGGAGCGGCTCCTCGCCGCCGAGGCGGGGATCACGGTGGGGGACCCGGAGCGCGTGAACGGGTTCATGGGCCAGCTCACCGGCTTCCACCATCGCCTCGCGGACGGGATCGTCCGCGTCGGCTTCGCGGGGACGAACCGCTTCATCCGCATCAACCGCGACGAGACCCGCACCGCGGGGCTGGAGGGGCTCATCGGCTGGCGCGGCGGCCCCGGCTCGCCCTCGGTGTCGCTCGACATCGTGGCGCAGCGGGTGACGATCGCCGACCGGGTGGCGGGCGGCGGGCGCAAGCCGGAGCACATGCCCGGCCTGCGCGCGATGCTCGACGGCACGGTGCCCGTGTGGCGGGGCCTCACGCTCGGCGCCAACCTGCAGCACGTCGGCGCGCAGTACTGCGTGAACCCCGATACCGCCACCGACCAGCGGCTCGCGTCGCAGCGCCTCGTGGGCCTCACCGCCCACCGCTCGTGGACGCTCGGCGCCGGCGCCTTCAAGTGGATGCGGGTGCTCGCGGGCGTGGACAACGTCGCGAACGCGGCGCTCTACGAGCAGTGCGGGCTGCCGCGCGCCGGCCGGACCGTGCGGCTGGGGATCGAACTGCGCTGAAGTCGACAGGTGGAGGGATCGAACCGGACGGGCGCCGTCGTCCTCCGTCCTCCCCCATCCATCCTCAGTCGACCTGCAGCACCGCCAGGAACGCCTCCTGCGGGATCTCCACCGACCCGACCTGCTTCATCCGCTTCTTGCCCTCCTTCTGCTTCTCGAGGAGCTTGCGCTTGCGGCTGATGTCGC
>CAZPJF010000528.1:0-2181 GCA_964586095.1 uncultured Gemmatimonas sp.
ACCGCCGACAGCGTGAGCGCGATCGCCGGCGCACCCGGCGCGCGCGCGGCGTTGGGCACCGTGACGAGGTAGCGCCCGGCCGCGGAGAGTTCGAGGCATCGCGCGTCCGGCGCCGCGGAGAGCACGGCCGCCTCGCCCACGGCGAGCGCGCGGGGTGGCGTCGCCTGCAGCATCACCGGCGCGGTGCCGACGCCGCCGGGCGCCGTGACCTGCACCTGCACCAGCCGCGACGGCTCGCACGCGAACTGCGATGCGGCCGGGAGCGTCACCGTGAGCTGGGTGGCGCCCGCGGCGGTCACGGCGGCGGGCACGCCGTCGACGAGCACGGTGTTCGCCGCCGACGTCGCGCCGAAGTTCGTGCCCGTGAGCACCAGCGGTTGGCCCGGCACGGCGACCGCCGGCGCGACGGCGCCGATCACCGGGGCGGAGGCGGAAGGCGCGGCGACGGCGCGCACCACCACCGACGCGGCGAGCCCGTCCCCGCGCACCGTGACGCGCGTCTCACCCGCCGCGACGGCGAAGAGCTGCCCCAGCGGCGTCACCGCGACGAGGCGCGGCGCGCCCGACTCCCAGGTGAGCGCCGGCTTGATGAGCCCCACGCCATTCGAGTCACGCGCGGTCGCGCGTAGCGTCCGCTCGCCCCCCGGCAACGCAAGGACCACGGTGTCCGCGTCGAGCTCGAGCGACCGGATGGGCGGGTTCACCAGGTCGAGCTCGAGGGTCGCCGAGACGCCCTCGGCGGTGGCCTGCGCGCGGCCGGCGCCCGGTCCGATCGCGAGCATGAGGCCGTCATCGCGCACCGAGAGGGTGACCGGCGTCAGGGTGCGCCATCGGACCACCGCGTCGGTGATCACCGCGCCGTCGGCATCCATCGGGAGGGCCTGCGCCTGCATCAGCTCGCCGGGGCGCAGCACGTTCCCCGGCGTCACGATCTCGAGGCGGGCGATGCGCGTCTCGGTGGGCCGGCGCTCGCACGCGAGCGCCCCCACTGCGGCGAGCAGCAGGATGCACGGACCGATGCGTCCCGTGGTACCGGCGGGGAGCGGGCGCATATCCGTAGTCTACCCCGCCCCCGGACGGTTGGCGACCTCCCAGCGGGCGTCGATACATTCCGCGGCGTGACCCGCCGGCCGGCCCCACCCGCCCCGCACTTCGACCCACGTGCCGTGGGCGACGACGCCCCGCTCGGGCTGCGGCTCCGCGCGTGGGCCAATGGCCGCACCTGGTGGTGGCGCGCACTGCTGTTCGTCGGACTCATGACGCAGGTGTTCCCCTCGCTCCGTGCGCAGGGCGCATGGACCCTGTTCAGCGGCATCACCTTCGGGGCGCATGAGCTCGGGCACCTCTTCTGGATGCCGTTCGGCGAATGGATGGGCGTGGCCGGGGGCAGCCTCACGCAGCTGCTCGTCCCGGTGGGCGCGGCGGCCGCCATGCGGCGCAGCAAGGACTGGTTCGGCGTCGCGGCGTGCGGGCTCTTCCTCGCGGCGAGCCTCGCCGACCTCTCCTGGTACATCGGCGACGCGCGCGCCGAGCTCATGGACCTCGTGAGCTTCTCGGAGGAGGGCGCGATCCACGACTGGAACTACCTGCTGCGGTCGATGGGGCTGCTGCGCAGCGACCGGCAGCTCGCGGGCTTCACCCGCTTCGTCGCCTGGATGGTGCTGCTGGCGTCGAGCGTGCTCGCGGCACGGCTCTGCCTGTGGATGGCCACCGACCCGCCGCCGCAGGACGGGGAGGCGCGGCCGCGGCGCTGACGCCCGGCTCACCGCGGCCCGAGCACTCCCTCGAGCGCGGCCGCGGCGCGATCCACCTCGTCCTCGGTGTTGTAGTAGTGCGGCGAGACGCGCAGCAGCGTGCTCGCCCCCTTGCGGTCGAGGTCGATCACGGCATCGCTGCGCGACTGCGCGCTCGTGTTCACCCCCTCCCGACGGAGCGCGAGGACGAGCTCGCGCGCGACGCGCCCCTCGACCGCGTACGTGGAGATCGCCGAGAGCCGCGGGCCACGGTCGAGCACCCGCACGCCCCGGATGCCGCCGAACCGCTCACGCGCGCGCGCCGCGAGGGCGTGCGCGCGCGCCGCCGCGGTCGCGATGCCGACCTCGCGCGCGTACCGCGCCGCCTCGCCGAGCCCGAGGACGAGCGCGTACGGGAACTCCCACGCCTCGAAGCGCCGGGCATCCT
>CAZPJF010000529.1:0-2181 GCA_964586095.1 uncultured Gemmatimonas sp.
ATCTAAGACGAGCGTGTGCGGGGGCTGGGGGGCGATCGCGGGGACGCTGCGCTACTTCGCGGACAAGTTCGGCGTGCCGCGCGCGGCGATCGAGGGGACGCAGCTGCCGGCCGACCTGGTGCGCCGGTACGCGGTGCGGCATGCGCCGCGCGTGGTGTACGATCCCGGCCGCCGCGACCGGCCATTCGCGCTGGAGCACCGGCTCACGTACTTCGGCTTCGAGCTGGAGCACGACCGCGAGCCGCTGGACGAGTTCCCGGCGGAGCATGCCGCCGCGGCGCGGCGCGCCCTCGCGGAGGCGCTCGCGCGCGGGGAGGCGCGCCACCAGGCCGTGCCGCGCAACCGCGCCGCGATCGACGAGGTGCGTGAGGTGTGGCGCCGGTCGGGCGGCCGGACGCCGAAGCTCGGGCTCGCCGAGCTCACGGCGTGGTACGAGGCGCAGCTCGCCGAGGTGCGCGACCTGCACGGTTTCCGCGCGGCGGCACTCCGCCTGGAGGCCGACGCCTTCGTGCCGCGCGAGGAGCGGACGCGCTGGCTGGCGCTCCCCGGCGCGGTCGAACTGCGCGACCGCACGGTGCCGCTGCACTACGAGGTGGAGGAGCTTCCCGACGGGACGACGCGCGGCGTCGCGCGGCTGCAGATGCCCGAGAAGCTCGCACGCACGCTCGTGGCGGAGGAGCTCCCGGCGCTCGATCGGCCGCTGCGCTTCGTGGTGACGCGCGGCGCGCGCGGGTCGGTGCGCGCGGATTCGCTCGCGGAGGTGCAGGAGCTGCTCGCGCGGCCGTGGTCGAGCGAGGAGGGCGCGCGCGACGGGCGGCGCGACGATCGCGGCGGCCGCCCCGGCGGTCGCGGGCGCGACGGAGGGCGCGACGGCGGGCGTGGCGGGGGTCGCGGCCGTCCGCCGTTCGAGTCCCGCAAGGGACGCCGGCGACGCTGAACGGTCGGACCGCGGGTACTGAACCGCCTGAGAAGGCCCGTTCGGTCCAAACTCCTGTCCAGCTCATAAGCTGTTATCTGTGAACAAGTTACGCGATAGTTGACCAGCGAACTTGCGCGTAGGACCGTTCGGTCCAATACTACGCCCCGTGAACACGCGCCGCATCCAGATCCTCGACGCCGCCTCGGAGCTCATCGCCGAGAAGGGCTTCGTCCAGACCTCCGTGGACGACGTCATCGCGCGCGCCGGGCTGAGTGGGAAGAGCCACTTCTATCACTACTTCAAGTCGAAGGACGAGCTCGGGCACGAGGTGCTCGCGCGGCAGTTCGACGTCCTCGGCGAACGCGGCCTCGCGATCCTGCGGGAGCCCACGCTCGACCCGATCGAGCGGCTGCTGGTCTTCATCGACTCGGTGGTCGCGATCCAGGCGGAGCGCGGGCTCAAGGGAGGCTCGCCGTTCGGCGCGCTGGCCACGGAGATGGCGGAGAAGAACGAGGGCTTCCGCATCCGCATCGCCCGCGTGTTCCGCAACTGGACCACGGAGATCGCGGGGCTGCTGCGCCAGGCGCAGGACCGGCTGGAGGAGGAGGCGGACCCGTCGCGGCTGGCGCGGTTCATCGTCGCGACGCTCGAGGGCGCGACCACGATGGCGCGGATGAAGCGGGACGTGAGCGTGATGCACGGTGTGGCCACCGATCTCAAGCGGTTCGTGGCGTCGCAGGTGCGGCGTCCCGTGTCGTACTAACGCAGGGGAGAGTGACCGATGGCGTCCATGGCGGCGGGACTCGGGATCACCGGACTGACGGAGCGCTCGGCGGAGCTCGAGCGGGCGGAGCGGCGCGCGCGGTTCGACGAGGAGGCGGTGCGGCACCTCGATGCGCTCTACTCGTTCGCGCTCAAGCTGACGCGCGCCCGCGACGACGCGGACGACCTGGTGTCGGACACGATGCTCCGCGCCTTCCAGCGCTGGGAGCAGTACCGGCTCGGGACGAACATCCGGGCCTGGCTCTTCACGATCCTTTACCACGCCTTCGTGAGCCGCAAGCGCCGGATCGACGCCCGCGAGGTCCAGCCGCTCGAGGACGAGGAGGGGCGCGAGGTGTTCGAGCCGGTCGGCGACGCCGACCCGGAATCGACCTTCTACGACTCCTTCCTCGACGAGGAGATCGTCACCGCGATCCAGAAGCTCCCCGACGAGTACCGCGACGCGGTGGTGATGAGCGACCTGCATGGGCTCAAGTACG
>CAZPJF010000530.1:0-2172 GCA_964586095.1 uncultured Gemmatimonas sp.
GACGGGGCTCGCCTCGTCGCGCATCACCGTGTTCGAGGCGATGCCGACCGGCGGGATGCCGCAGCTCGTGCGGGACTGGGGGGAGTTCGAGCGGCTGGTCGCGACGCTGATGCGCGCGAACGCGATCACGTCGCTCAAGGACCTGTGGTGGGACATCCGTCCGAGCCCGCGCTACGGCACGCTCGAGATCCGCGTCTGCGACGGCCTGGCGACGCTCCGCGAGACGGCGATGATCGTGACGCTCGCGCAGGCGCTGGCGCGGCGCGCCGGCGCGCGGATCGGCGCCGGGCGCGGGCGCACCTACCCGCCGGCCTGGCTCGTGCGCGAGAACAAGTGGCGGGCCTCGCGGCACGGCATGGACGCGGCGCTCATCGTCGACGACGCAGGGACCACCCTGCCGGCCCGCCAGTACCTCGGCGAGCTCATCGGCGAGCTCGAGGCGGCCGGTCACTTCGCGGGGAACGAGCGGTTCGTGCCGTCACTGGCCGCCCTCGCGGCCGGCGCGCCGACGAGCGCGGACCGGCAGCGCGCGGTGCATCGCGTCTCCGAGACCTTCGACGCGGTCACGCGGTCGCTGGCCGACGAGTTCGAGGAGGACGTGCTCGCGGGGGTCGGGGCCGCGTAATCCTGCGCACGCGTGCGGCGCGCCTCCGCGGCGCGTGACGGCCGGCCCGTCCGCCTCGGCCGGGCGCCGCGTCAGCTCCGCGCGAGCCGCAGTTCCTCGACGTCCACGTGCGCCGGCCGCGTGACGGCCCACGCCACCGCCTCGGCGATGTCCTCCGGCCGGAGCATCTCGTGCCGGCTCGGCAGGTGCGCCGCGGCGTCGGGGTCGTGCGGGTCCCAGAGCGCCGTGTCGGTGGCGGCGGGCGAGACGAGCGTCGCGCGGATCCCGCTCCCGCGCGTCTCGGCGCGGAGCGTCTCGTGCACGGCGCGCACCGCGTGCTTGCTCGCCGCGTAGGCGGCGTTGCTCGGGAAGACCGCGCGGTCGGCGACCGAGCCGATGGTGACGACGTGGCCACTCGCGCGGTCGCGCATCGCGGGCAGGAACGCGCGCGTGAGGCGGAGCGGCGCCGCGACGTTCAGTGCGAGCGCCGTGTCGAGCTCCGCGTCGCTCGTCGCCTCGACGGCCGCGAGCGGGAAGCTCCCCGCCGCGTGCACCATGATGTCGGGCGCGCCCCCGAGGTGTGCGCGCACGGCCGTCGCGATGCGCTCGGCCTCGCCGGCGGCCGCGAGGTCCCCGACGAGCGCGACCGCAGGCGCAGCCGGCGGGCGCGGGCCCGCGGCGAGCTCCCGCGCCAGCGCCTCGAGCGGTCCCGCGCTGCGGGAGACGAGGACGAGCCGGGCGCCGAGCGCCGCGAGCGCACGGGCGCTCGCCGCGCCGATGCCGCGCGAGGCGCCGGTGACGAGCGCCGAGCGGCCAGCGAGCGCCGGGCTCACCGTTCCGCCCCGCTGCCGCCCGCGGCGCGTCGCACGCTCAGCGCCGCCCCGTGGAGCCGTAGGCGAGGCTCAGGAACTCGTCGCGCGTCTTCGCGTCCTCCTTGAACGAGCCCTTGAGCGCGGACGTGATGGTGCTCGACGCCTGCTTCTCCACGCCGCGCATCATCATGCAGAGGTGGACCGCCTCGATCACGACGCCCACCCCCTCGGGCTGGAGCACCTCCTGGATGGCGTCCGCGACCTGCTCGGTGAGCCGCTCCTGCACCTGCAGCCGGCGCGCGAAGACCTCGACGATGCGCGGCAGCTTGGAGAGCCCCACGATCTTGCCGTTCGGGATGTACGCGATGTGCGCCTTCCCGAAGAACGGCAGCATGTGGTGCTCGCACATCGAATAGAACTCGATGTCGCGCACCATGACCATGGAGGCGTGCGCCTCCTCGAAGACGGCATCGCCGACCACGTCGGAGACGTCCATCGCGTAGCCCCGCGTGAGCCAGCTCATGGCCTTCGCGACGCGCTCCGGCGTCTTGACGAGCCCCTCGCGGTGCGGGTCCTCGCCGATGAGCTCGAGCTCGCGGCGGATGATGTTCTCGAACTCGAGCATCCGGTCGCCGCGGATCGGCGGATCGGCCTCGAACTGGTCGCTTCCCGAGATGGGCTTGGTCGCCATGAGGTACGCCGCCTCAGCGGCCGTCGTACTCGACATACTGGTTCTCCGTCTCCCAGAGCTTGAGC
>CAZPJF010000531.1:0-2170 GCA_964586095.1 uncultured Gemmatimonas sp.
GCACGGTCACCATGAACACGGGGCAGGAGTACACCGAGCAGGACTTCCCGACGGCGCAGTGGTACCACGCGGTCACCACGGCACACATCCCGTATCACGTGTGCGGCTCGCAGCAGGACAACTCGACCTACTGCCTGCCATTCAACTGGAACCTGCGCGGGCCCAGCGCCGGCGCGGGCGGGTTCGGCGGTGGCGGCCGCCCCGCCGGCGGGAACGCGCCCACCGAGGCGCCGGGGATGCACGGCCCCGGGTACCGTGACCCGACGTCGGGCGCGATGAACCAGGGGTACGTCGCGGGAGGCGGCGAGCCGGGGTACATCGCGCCCGACCCGCTCAACCCGGGCATCTTCTTCTCCGGGACCAACAACGGCAGGTACCTCGACCGCTACAACCGGAACACCGGCCATTCGCGCGAGGTGAATCCGTACCCGTGGTTCTACTCCGGCGAGCCCGCGAGCCAGATCCGCGAGCGGTGGCAGTGGACCTTCCCGATCATCTTCTCCAAGGCCGATCCTCGGCGGCTCTACGTCTCGTCGCAGCGGCTCTGGATGACGACCGACGGCGGGAACACGTGGACCGCGCTCTCGGGCGACCTCACGCGCCACGACCCCGCGACGCTCGGGCCCTCGGGCGGCCCAATCACCGGCGACATGAACGGTCCCGAGGTGTACGCGACGATCTTCGCCGTGGGGCCGGGGAAGCGCGATCCCAACATCATCTGGACGGGGAGCGATGACGGCCTGGTGCACGTCACGCGCGACAACGGGCGCACGTGGACGAACGTCACGCCAACCGGGATGCCCGAGTTCGGGCGCGTGAGCCAGATCGACGCATCGTCGTTCGACGATGGGACCGCGTACGTCTCCGTGCGGAAGCCGCTGCTGGACGACTTCGCGCCGTACATCTTCCGCACCCGCGACTTCGGCCGGACGTGGACGAAGATCGTGACCGGGATCCGCGCCGACGACTATGTGCACGCGGTGCGCGAGGACCCCACGCGGCGCGGCCTGCTCTACGCCGCGACGCAGCACGGCGTGTACATCTCGTACGACGACGGCGACCGCTGGCAGTCGCTCTCGCTCAACCTGCCGGACGTGCCGGTGGCGGACCTGATCGTCGAGGCGAACGAGCTCGTGATCGGGACGCACGGCCGGAGCTTCTGGGTGCTCGACGACATCGCGATGCTGCGGCAGGCGAACGCGCGGACGATGGCGGCCGAGTCGCACCTGTATGCGCCGCCGACGGCGATCCGGTCCGGGCTGCCGGCTCGGATCACCTGGAAGCTCGCGACTGTGCCGACGACGCTCTCGCTCGAGGTGCTCGATAGTGCCGGCGCGGTGCTGCGGCGGATCGAGCCGGCGCCGCAGGGGCAGGGCGGGGGCGCAGCTGGTGGCGGCGGCGGCGGGGGCGGACGTGGCGGGCTCGCGTTCATCCCGAAGCGCGCGGGCGTGACGACGTTCACGTACGACCTGCGCACCGAGCCGGCGGTGGGCTTCGAGGGGATGATCCTCTGGGGCGCCGGTCTCGCCGGGCCGCGCATCCCACCCGGCGGGTACACCCTGCGCCTCACGGCCGACGGGCGAGCGATGACCGCGCCGTTCACGGTCGCGCGGAACCCGCTGATCACGGACGCGACCGACGCCGACCTGCACGCGCAGTACCAGTTCGGCGTGCAGGTGCGCGACAAGGTGACTGAGGCCAACCAAGCGGTGATCGACATCCGCCGGGTGAAGGCGCAGCTCGCCGACCGGCTCGGCAAGAGCAATGACCGTGCCCTCGCGCGCGCGGGCGCGACGCTCCGCACCAACGCCTCGGCCGTGGAGGCGGACATCTACCAGGTGAAGAACCAGAGCGGGCAGGACCCGCTCAACTTCCCGATCAAGGTGAACAACCGGCTGGCGAACCTCGTGGCGATGAGTGAGCGGGGGGATGGACGGCCGACGACGGGGATGCCGCAGATCTTCGAGGTCCTGAAGGCGGAGCTGGAGGGCTATACGGCGCGGCTCGCGCAGGTGTGGGGGACGGATCTGGCGGCGGTGAATCGGGAACTGCGGCGGCTGGGGCTCGCGGCGATCGATCCGAAGTGCTCGGTGGTGGGGGGGTGTCCGGTGCCGTAGGGCCTAGGTCCGTTCGCGGGTTCTAGCCTAGGGTCGCGGCCGGTGATCTCGGG
>CAZPJF010000532.1:0-2160 GCA_964586095.1 uncultured Gemmatimonas sp.
CTGCCACCTGCCATCTGCCCTCTGCCTCACCGATAGTTGTGCCCCTTGACCGCGTCCTCGCCCGCACCGGCCCGGAGCGGCGCGAACGACTTGGCGCGGATGTTGAACACGCCGCTCTCCACCTGCAGCACGCCGCGCACGAGGAGCAGCGGCGTGCGCGAGATGAGCAGCGCCTGCCGCTCGAAGCGTTGCGGCGTGATGACGACGTTGATCGTGCCGGTCTCGTCCTCGAGGGTGAGGAAGACGAAGCCCTTGGCGGTGCCGGGGCGCTGGCGGCAGATGACGAGGCCCGCGTGCGCGACCGGCGCGCCGTCGGCCATCGCGAGGATCTCGCGGGCGCTGCGGACGCCGTTGGGGGTGAGGAGCGTACGGAGGTGCCGCATCGGGTGGCCGTTGAGCGAGAGCCCGGTGAGGCGGTAGTCGGCCTCGGTGAGCTCGGGGGGCGCGAAGGCCGGGAGGTGCGGCGGCACGCGCGACTCGGGGAAGAGGGCGAGCGGCCCCGCGGGGGCGCGTTCCGCCTCGAGCACGCGCCAGAGCGCCACGCGCCGCCGACGCGCCGGGGGCTCGTCCTGCACGAACGCGTCGAACGCGCCCGCCTCGGCCAGCGCGCGCAGGGCGCGGCGGTCGAGCTTCGTGCGCGCGACGAAGTCGGGGATGCTCTCGAACGGTCGCGTGGCCTGGCCGGGGACCGCACCGGCGGTCACCCCGCCGTTCCCTGTGTCCTCTGCGGCGAGGTTCGCCCCCCGCATCCCGGCTTCGATCCTGGCCCGCGCCTGGCTCCCGAGCCCGAGCACCGACCGCATCCCCAGCCGCACCGCCGGCGGCGCGTGGCGACCGGCGCCGGGCTCGAGCGTGTGGTCCCACTGGGATCGCGTCACGTCCACGGGGAGCACCTTCACCCCGTGCCGCCGGGCGTCCTCGATGAGCGTCCCCGGCGCGTAGAACCCCATCGGCTGCGCGTTGAGGATGGCGCAGAGGAACTCCGGCGCGTAGTAGTGCCGCAGGTACGCGCTCGCGTAGACGATGAGCGCGAAGCTCGCCGCGTGGCTCTCGGGGAAGCCGTAGTCCGCGAACGCGTTGATCTGGTTGTAGATCCGCTGCGCGAGCGCGGGCTCGATGCCGTTCGCCTCCATCCCGCGGATCATCTTCTGGCAGATGTCGGCCATCCGCTCGCGGCTCCGCTTGTGCCCCATCGCCTTGCGCAGGAGGTCGGCCTCGCCGGGCGTGAAGCCCGCCGCCGCGATCGCCACCTGCATCCCCTGCTCCTGGAAGAGCGGCACGCCGAGCGTGCGCTTGAGGATGGGCTCGAGCGCCGGATGCGGGTACGTGACCGGTTCGACGCCCGCGCGCCGCCGCAGGTACGGATGCACCATGTCGCCCTGGATCGGCCCGGGGCGGATGAGCGCGACCTCGACGACGAGGTCGTAGAAGCAGCGCGGCTTGAGGCGCGGCAGGGTGTTCATCTGCGCGCGGCTCTCCACCTGGAAGACGCCCACGGTGTCGGCGCGGCAGATGTCGTCGTAGACGGCCTGGTCGGCGCAGTCGAGCTGGCCCAGGTCGATGGCGATGCCGCGCGTGCGGCGCACGTAGGCGAGGCAGTCCTGCACCACGGTGAGCATGCCGAGGCCGAGGAGGTCGATCTTCACGAGGCCCACTGGGTCGAGGTCGTCCTTCTCCCACTGGATGACGGTGCGGTCCTCCATGCTGGCGGGCTCGATGGGCACGACGGTGCGGAGCGGCTCCTCGGTGAGCACGAAGCCGCCGACGTGGATGCCGCGGTGGCGTGGCGCGGCGTCCAGGCCCTCGACGATGTCGGCGAGGCGCTGGACTCTCGGGTCGTTCGGGTCGAGGTTCGCGCGTCTCAGCAATGAGTCTTCGTCCGGGTCGGGCCGGGCGCGGGATCCCCCTTCGCGAAGCTCTCGGACCGCTTCGCGGTCCTGCGGCCGCTTCGCTGCGGGGGATCCCGCACCCGGCCCTCCCGCCGGCTCCTTCCTTTCCTTCCTCTCCTCGCCTGCTCGCGCGGGCGCGTCGCTTCGCAGCGCTCGCACCTTCCTGTGCTCGGCGCGCGCCTCCTTGATCAGCGTGCTCGCGTGCGTGCCGACGATCAGGTCGCTCGAGACCGCGTCGAGCAGCGTCGCGGGTGCGACGTCCGACACCGCG
>CAZPJF010000533.1:0-2160 GCA_964586095.1 uncultured Gemmatimonas sp.
CACGACGAACTTGTCGTTGGGCGAGCGGCCCGTGTGCGGCTTGGTGACGGCGACGAACGGGCCCATGTGCGCGAGCTCGCCCTCGCCCTTGCGGATGGCGGCCTGGACGAGGTCGGGGGCCTCGAGGTTCCAGCGGACGGTGCCCTTGGGCGCGAGGCCCTGGGCGCCGAGGCCGGTGGAGCTCTCGCGGACCGGAGCGGAAGACGGGGTCATGGTCGAAGGGGAGTGGATGGGTCGGGTGGAACGCGGGTGGGACCGTGCGCGCGGCTCTGGGTCAGCCGCGGCGCGCGGGGTCGGTACTGCGGACGCGCTGCTGCGCGTCGATGACGGCGACCGCCGCCATGTTGACGATCTCCTGCACGTCGGCCCCCTGTTCCAGCACATGCACGGGGTGCTGCATGCCGACGAGGATGGGGCCGATCGCCGTGGCCCCGCCCAGCTGCGTGAGCAGCTTGTACGCGATGTTGCCCGCGCTCAGGTTCGGGAAGATCAGCACGTTGGCCGCCTCCTTGAGCGCGCTGAACGGGTACCGCCCGGCGAGCACGTCCGGGCTGAACGCCGTGTCGGCCTGCATCTCGCCGTCCACGATGAGCGACGGGTCCCGCTGCCGCAGGATCCGGACCGCCTCGGCCACCTTCTGCGCCTCGGGGTGCTTCACCGAGCCGAAGTTCGAGAAGGAGAGCATCGCGATCCGCGGCGCCACGCCGAAGGTGCGCGCCAGCCCCGCCGCCGACAGCGCGATGAGCGCCAGCTGCTCGGCCGAGGGGTCGATGTTCACCGTCGTGTCGCCGAAGAAGACGATGTGCTTCTCGAAGACCAGCATGTAGAGGCCGGACGCCAGCCCCACTGTCTTGTCGGCCCCGATCACCTCGAGGGCCGGGCGCACCGTCTCGGGATAGTGCTTGCCGATGCCGCCCACGAGCGCGTCGGCGTCGCCGGCCGAGACCATCACCGAGCCGAAGGTGATGGCGCGCGTGATCCGCTGGTTGGCCTCGACGAGCGACATGCCCTTGCGCTGGCGCTTGTGCCAGAGCGCCTGCGCGTAGCGGTCGCGGTGCCTGCTCGCGCCCGGCTCCTCGAGCACGATGCCGTCGAGGGGGATGCCGAGCTCGTCGGCGAGCTGCCGCACGCGGTCGAGCCGCCCGAGCAGGATGGGGTGCGCGATCTGCTCGTCGACGAGGATCTGCGCGGCGCGGAGGATCTTGGGATCCTCCCCCTCGGGGAAGACGACGCGCTTGGGGTCCTGCTGCGCCCGGCTGATGAGGCCGCGCATCACGCCGCGGGCGCGGCCGAGCCGCGCCTCGAGCCGGTCGCGGTACTCGTCGAGGTCGATGAACTCCTTCGCCACGCCGCTCGCGACCGCCGCCCAGGCCACCGCCGGCGCCACGCGCAGCAGCGCGCGCGGGTCGAACGGGAAGGGGATCAGGTACTCGGGGCCGAACTTGACGTTCGTGAGCCCGTAGAGCGCCGCGACCGAGTCGGGCACGTCCTCCTTGGCGAGCTGCGCGAGGGCGCGCGTGGCCGCCATCTTCATCTCCTCGTTGATCTCGGTCGCGCGCGCGTCGAGCGCGCCGCGGAAGATGAACGGGAAGCCGAGGACGTTGTTGACCTGGTTCGGGTAGTCCGAGCGCCCGGTGGCGATGATCGCGTCGGCGCGGACCGCCTTCACCTCGTGCGGGAGGATCTCCGGCACCGGGTTGGCGAGCGCGAAGATGATCGGGCTCTTGGCCATCCTGGCGACCATGTCGCCCGTGACGGCCCCCGCGACCGAGAGCCCGACGAAGACGTCGGCGCCGACGAGCGCCTCGGCGACGGTGCGCGCCGGGGTGTCGCTCTGGAACCGCGCCTTGTACTTGTCCATGTCCTCGGCGCGGCCGCGGTGGATCACGCCCTTGCGGTCGCACAGGATCACCTGCTCGCGCTTGACGCCGAGTCGCACATAGTGCTCGGCCGTGGAGATCGCGGCCGCGCCGGCCCCCGAGAAGACCACCTTGATCTCGCCGATCGCCTTGCCGACGACCTCGAGCGCGTTGAGCAGCGCCGCCCCCGAGATGATCGCCGTGCCGTGCTGGTCGTCGTGGAAGACGGGGATCCGCATCGTCTTGCGGAGCGTCTCCTCGATGTGGAAGCACTCCGGCGCCTTGATGTCCTCGAGGTTGA
>CAZPJF010000534.1:0-2159 GCA_964586095.1 uncultured Gemmatimonas sp.
GGTGGTCACGGGCCGCACGCCGGTCACCGTCGGCACCGCCACCGAGCCCACGGCGTGGCGCGCGACCTTCGAGCGCCTCGACCTGAAGGCGACGCTCCCGCTGCTCCGCGGCGTCCGCGTGCTCGGCGGCGTCGACAACGTCCTCGGCCGCGAGATGGGGCGCGACTGGCCGGGCTTCACCGGCCGCCTCGTCTACGCGGGCCTCAACTGGCAGCGGGAGTGACGGATCGCCATGCGCAGTGAATCGTTCGTGCACTACCTCCCGATCGTCACCACGATCGTCTCGGCCGTCTTCGCCGTGCTGGTCTTCCGGCGGTACCGCGACAAGGGCGGGATGCACCTCTTCTGGTGGGGCCTCGGGATGGTCGCCTACGGCGCCGGCACCGTGACCGAGTCGCTCACCACGCTCTTCGGCTGGAACGAGGCGGTGTTCCGCGCCTGGTACATCACCGGCGCGCTCCTCGGCGGCGCGCCGCTCGCCCAGGGGACCGCCTACCTGCACCTCCCGCGCCGCGTGGCGGACGCCACCGCCCTGCTGCTCGTCGGCGCGATTGTGGTCGGCAGCGTCGCCGTGCTCCGCACGCCGGTGGACGCGTCGCTCGCCGAGTCGCACCGGCTGAGCGGGGCGGTCTTCGTCGACCAGGGAGTGCGGCGCTTCAGCCCCTTCATCAACGGCTACGCGGCGCTCGTGCTGATCGGCGGCGCGATCGTCTCGTCGGTGCGGTACGCCGCGGTGGCGGGGCAACGGCACCGGATGTGGGCGAACGTCGCCATCGCACTTGGCGGGCTCTTGCCCGGAATCGGCGGCGCCTCGGCCCGGTTCGGGCACGTGGAGGTGCTGTACGTGACGGAGCTGGTGGGTCTGCTGCTCATCTTCGTCGGCTTCCGGCTCAGCACGAGGCCGTCCGCGCCCGTCGCGGGGGCGGCACCGCCGGCGATCGCGGCGGCGTAGGGGCGCGGCGTCCGGGCGCGTGCCCGGGCGCGCCCCGTTCCCGACGCGGCCGCGGCCGTGGAGGCGGGCGCGGCGTCGCCCGGGTGCCGAACTTCCGGGCCATGCGCTTCGCCTTCGCCCTCGGGCTCGTCCTCCTCGCCGGCTTCGAGGTGGCGAACGTCTACTTCATCATGCCGATGCCGGGCTCCCAGCGGATGCGGAGCCTCGAGTGGGCGTACCTGCTCTATTCGTGGCGCTGGGCCTTCCGCGGCGCCGCGCTGCTGCTGCTCGTGGCTGGCGCCGGCGCGGCCTGGCGCGGCGGGTGGCTGCGCCGGACGCTCGCGGCGCTCGGCGCGGTCGCCGTCGCCGGGATCGCCTACGCCTTCAACTTCGTCCTCTCGGCGGACGCGATGTTCCTCATGCCGGCGCGCATGGTGATGGCCACGCCCGCGGAGAACCAGGTGGCGCTCGACCGCCTGGTGGTGGGCGTGGAGCGGGACGGCGACGCGCGCGCCTATCCGCTCCAGTTCATCGGCTACCACCACCAGGTACGCGACTCGCTCGCGGGCCGGCCGATCCTCGTCACCTACTGCACGGTCTGCCGGACGGGGCGCGTGTTCGATCCCGCCGTCGACGGCACCGTGCAGGACTTCCGGCTGGTGGGCATGGACCACTTCAACGCGATGCTCGAGGACCGCGCCACGCGGAGCTGGTGGCGGCAGGCGAACGGGGAGGCGGTGACGGGCCCGCGCCGCGGCACGCGCCTCGCCGAGCTCCCGAGCCGGCAGGTCACGCTGCGGCAGTGGCTGGCCCTCTACCCGTCGAGCCGCATCATGCAGGCGGACCCGGCGTTCACGGCGCAGTACGCGCAGGACTACGCGTTCGAGCGCGGCACGAGCCGCAGCCGGCTCACGGGCACCGACCCGCGCTCCTGGCAGGACAAGTCGTGGGTGGTGGGGCTCCGCATCGGCGACGCGCCGCGCGCCTACGACTGGAACGCGCTCGTCGCGGCGGGCGCGCTCAATGACACGCTCGGCGGCCGGCCTGTGGTGGTCGCCGTGGCCGCGGACAGCGCGAGCTTCTACGCCTTCGTCCGCCCCGACACCGCCACGCGCTTCACGGTCTCCGACGATTCGCTGCGGAGCGCCAACGGCGCCTACGCCTTCAGCGGCCAGGGTCGTGGCGGGCGCCTAGAGGCCCTCGTGGCCAGCCAGGAGTTCTGGCACAG
>CAZPJF010000535.1:0-2154 GCA_964586095.1 uncultured Gemmatimonas sp.
ACCGGCGCGCTCTTCCTCCTGATCGGGATGATCTACGAGCGGCGGCACACGCGGCTGATCGAGGACTTCGGGGGCATCGCCAAGGTGATGCCGGTGTTCGCGGTCTGCCTGACGATCGTGGCGCTCAGCTCGATCGGCGTGCCCGGCACCAACGGGTTCGTCGGCGAGTTCCTCGTGCTCCTGGGCTCGTTCCCGACGCAGCCCTGGTACGCGTTCATCGCCGCGACGAGCGTGATCTTCGCGGCGGCCTACCTCCTCTGGGCGGTGCAGCGGATCATCTACAACCCGCTCGTCAAGCCGGAGAACGAGGCGCTCGCCGGCCAGGACCTGAACTGGCGCGAGATCGGCCTCCTCACCCCGCTGCTCATCGCCATCGTGTGGATGGGCGTCTATCCCAAGCCGGTCCTCCAGAAGACCGAGGCCGCGGCCAGCGCGCTCGTGCGCGCGGTGGACGGCGCCCGCACGAGCACGGTGCGGACGCAGGTCCGCCGGGCCGCGGAGCGCTGACATGACCTACGACCTCTCGATCCCCTCGCAGCTGATGGCGGCGCTGCTCCCCGACCTGCTCCTGATGGGCGGCGGGATGCTGCTGATGCTGCTCGCCGCCTGGCGCCCCGACTCGGCCGCCCACCAGCGCCACGTCGGGTTCGCGTCCATGGGGCTGCTCGTCGCGACCATCGGCGCCGTCGCCTGGATGCTGGTGCAGAAGGCCGGCGCCGCCAACAGCGGCGTCATCGCCGTCGACGGCTTCCGCTGGATGGTCGACCTCGTGATCCTGCTCGGCGCGCTCGGCACGATCGCGCTGGCCATCGAGCACAACGACCGGGACGGCATCACGCAGGCGGAGTCGCACGTGCTCGTGCTCTTCGCCGCCGCGGGCATGATGATCCTCGCCGCCGCGCGCGACCTCATGGTCGTCTTCCTCGGCATCGAGATCATGTCGGTGGCGGTGTACGTGCTCACCGGGCTCGACCGCCGCAGCCCGCGCTCGGCCGAGGCGTCGCTCAAGTACTTCCTGCTCGGCGCGTTCGCGACCGGGTTCCTGCTCTACGGCATCGCGCTCGTCTACGGCGCGACCGGCCACACCCAGCTCGCCGAGATCGGGAACGCGATCCGCCGGCTGCGGCTGGTCGACGACCCGATGCTGCTCATCGGGATCGGGCTCCTGCTCGTGGGGCTCGCGTTCAAGGTGGCGGCCGCGCCGTTCCACATGTGGGCGCCGGACGTCTACGACGGCGCGCCGACGCCGATCACCGCCTTCATGGCGGCGAGCGTGAAGGCGGCCGCGTTCGCGACCTTCCTGCGCATCTGGTACGAGGGCTTCTACGGCGCGTACCAGGGGTGGGCGCCGGTCGTCTGGTGGCTCGCCGTGATCACGATGGTGGTCGGGAACGTGGTCGCGCTCGCGCAGAAGAACATCAAGCGCATGCTCGCGTACTCGAGCATCGTCCACTCGGGCTACCTGCTGGTCGCCGTCACGGCGGCGTCGGCGATGGCGAGCACCGCGTTCACGTTCTACGTGCTGGCCTACACCCTCGCGACCTTCGGCGCGTTCGCGGTGGTCGCGACGATGCAGCCGGCCGGCAGCACGGACGCGCGGATCAGCGACTACGAGGGGCTCTGGCACGTGCGGCCGGGCCTCGCGATCGCGATGTCGGTCTGCCTCCTCGCGCTGCTCGGCTTCCCCGTGTTCGGCGGCGTGGGCTTCTTCGCCAAGTGGTACCTGGTGACCGCGGCGCTCGCCTCGCCGGCCGGGCTCTCGGTGCTCGCCGTGATCCTCGTGGTGACCTCGGTGATCTCGGCGGGCTACTACCTGCAGGTGGTGCGCGTGATGTTCATGAAGCCGCGGCCCGAAGGGGCGGAGGACCCGGCACCCATGGGGACCCTCACGCGGACCGTCCTGGCCGCCACCGTGGCGCTCATCCTGGCGCTCGGGCTCTTCCCGGGGCGCCTGGCCGACCTCACCGCGTCCAACGGCTTCCGGCCCTACCCGTACTCGGCGGCGCTCCAGCAGGGGCTCCCCATGCTCCCGCGCGACCGGTAGCGTTCGCGCGCGCCACACCGCAGGTTCCACGGGGCGCCCGACGGGGCGCCCCGTGCCACATCCGACCCCTGCTCCCGATGATCGACCAAGGCATCTTCCGGCAGTACGAC
>CAZPJF010000536.1:0-2137 GCA_964586095.1 uncultured Gemmatimonas sp.
TGGGTGGCGGTGGACCCGACGTTCGGCCAGTTCCCCGCCGACGCGGCGCACCTGCGCTTCGTGCGCGGCGGGCTCACCCGGCAGGGGGAGCTGCTCCGCCTGGTCGGCAACCTCCGGATCGAGGTCCTGGACGCACGATGATCGAGATCGAGAAGCTCACGAAGCAGTACGGCGACTTCACCGCGGTGGACGGGATCGACCTCGTCGTGCCGCGCGGCGAGCTCTTCGGCTTCCTCGGGCCGAACGGCGCCGGGAAGACGACCACGCTCCGGATGATCGCGGGCATCCTCCAGCCGTCGAGCGGCACGATCCGGGTCGCCGGCGTGGACGTCGCGGCCGACCCGATCACCGCGAAGTCGAAGCTCGGCTTCATCCCCGACCGGCCCTTCATCTACGAGAAGCTCACGGGGGCCGAGTTCCTGCGCTTCGTCGCGGGGCTCTACGACCAGCAGGGGGAGGAGGTGGAGCACCGCGGGCGCGAGCTGCTGGCGCTCTTCGACCTCGAGGAGTGGCGCGACGAGCTGGTGGAGAGCTACTCGCACGGGATGCGGCAGAAGCTGATCATCTCGAGCGCGTTCGTGCACCGGCCCGAGGTGATCGTGGTGGACGAGCCGATGGTCGGGCTCGACCCCAAGGCGGCGCGGATCCTCAAGGACCTCTTCCGCGAGTACACCCGCCGCGGGCACACGATCATCTTCTCGACGCACACGCTCGAGGTCGCCGAGTCGCTCTGCGACCGGCTCGCGATCATCGTGCAGGGGAACATCCGCGCCTACGGCACCATGGACGAGCTGCGGCGCGACCTGCAGGGGGGCGAGCGCGGCCTCGAGGAGATCTTCCTGCGCCTCACCGGCGAGAACGCCGCCCGGAACCTGGTCGATGTCCTCGACGCCTGACCTCGACCCGCGCCAGCGGTTCATCACGCCGCCCGGGATGGCGGCGACGCTCCGCGTGAGCGGCGGCCAGCGGGCCGTGCAGGTCCTCCCCGACCCGCCGCTGCTCCACCTCCTGCTCCCCAAGTGGCTCACCGCACGGGCGCGGACGATGCAGGGGGAGAAGGGGCGCAGCGCGCGGTTCGCGATCCTGGGCGTCGTCGGGTTCCTGTTCTGGGCGTTCATCTTCGGCGTGCTGTACCGCCTGCTCACCTACTTCCGGGGCGTCGAGGAGATCGGCCAGCTGCTGGCCGGCAAGCTGCTCGGGCTCATCCTGCTCGGGTTCAGCTCGATCCTGCTCCTCTCGAACGTGATCACGGCACTCTCGAGCTTCTTCCTCGCGAAGGACCTCGACATGCTGGTGGCGGGCCCGGTCGACTGGCTGCGCCTGTACGGCGCCAAGCTGCTCGAGACGGTGATCGCGTCGAGCTGGATGGTGCTCCTGGTGTCGGTGCCGATGTTCACGGCGTACGGGATGGTGTACGACGGCGGCTGGACCTTCCCGCTGGTGGTGGTCGCGGTGATGCTGCCGCTGTTCGTGATCCCGGCGGTGGTCGGGAGCGCGCTGACGCTCACGCTGGTGAACGTGTTCCCGGCGCGGCGGACGCGCGACATCCTGTCGGTGATCGCGGTGATCACGGCGGGCGGGATCGTCCTGCTGTTCCGGCTGATCCGTCCGGAGCAGCTGGCGCGCCCCGAGGGATTCCGCTCGCTCGTCGACTTCATCGCCGTGCTGCGCACGCCGACCTCGCCGCTGCTGCCGAGCGAGTGGGTGCAGAAGGCGACGATGGGCTTCCTGAACGGCGAGCCCGACTGGCTCGCGGTGTACCTGCTGTGGACCACCGCCGCGGCGGCCGTCGTGCTCGGCGCGCTGCTGCACCGCTGGCTCTACCTCACCGGCTTCAGCAAGGCGCAGGAGAGCGCCCAGCGCTTCGTGCGGGGCGGCGGCGCGCTCGCCGCGGCCGGCCGCTGGCTGCTCACGCCGTTCGGGGTGCTGCGCCGCGAGCTCGTGCTCAAGGAGCTGCGGCTCTTCTTCCGCGACACCACGCAGTGGTCGCAGCTCATCCTGCTCGCGGTGCTCGTGGTGGTGTACGTGTTCAACATCAAGTACCTGCCGCTGCGCGGCGAGGGGATCACGTTCTTCCTCGTGAACGTGGTGCCGTTCCTCAACCTCGTGCTGGCCGGCTTCGTGCTCGCGTCGATCG
>CAZPJF010000537.1:0-2130 GCA_964586095.1 uncultured Gemmatimonas sp.
GGTAGAAGTGCGCGTAGAGCGTCGCCTTGCGGTCGTTGTCGAGCCGGATCGCCTTGCTCAGGTGCTCGATCGCCTCGCCGAAGATCCGCTTCTTGAGGCAGATGTACCCCACGTTGATCCGCGCGAGCGAGTTGGCCGGCTCGCGCACGAGCACCTTCTGGAAGGCCATCAGCGCGTCGTCGTACTTCTCCTGCAGCATCTGCGCCCAGCCGAGGAGGGCCTCGCTCTGCGGGTCGCCCGGCGAGAGCTCGATCGCCTTGAGCAGGGCCTGCTCCGCCCCCTCGTGGTCGCCGAGCGAGAGGCGGCTCCACCCCTTCTCGATGAAGGTGCTCGCGCCGATGTGGTCGGCGTGGACCACGGGGCGGTCTCCGGTGAACTGCGGCGCGAGCGCGCTCGCGCCGGAGTTCTGCGCCTTCCACTTGTCCACCAGCTGCTTGATGTCGTCCTTGAGCGCGGTGAGCTCGGCGATCTGCCCCTCCACGCTCTTGAAGAGCGCGACGATCTCCGCCTTCACCGCGGGGCGCTCGGCGTCGCCGAGGCCGGCGTCCAGGCGCTGGTCGATCGCCGCGTACTTCGCCCGGTAGGCGGCGAGGGTCTCGTCAGCCATGCGTCGCTCCCGCCGCGTCCGCCATCGCGTGCGCCATCTCGATCCGCTCGGTTGAGGTCAGGAGGCGGTCGGTGGCGAGGACGATGAAGAGCTGCCCGTCCTTCCGCACGATCCCCTCGAGGTAGTCCGCCGCCAGCCCGCGGTAGATCGCGGGCGGCGGCTCGATCGCGGCGGCGTCGATCGTGCGCACCGCGTGCACCGCATCCACCGTCACGCCGATCCGCTGGTCGCCGGCGACGACGACGAGGATCCGCGCGCCCTCGGCCGGCGCGGCCGCCGGGAGCCCGAGCCGCTCGCGCAGGTCGACCACCGGGATGGCCGCGCCCGCATGCTCCAGCACCCCCTTCAGCCAGCCGGCGGAGTTGGGGAGGACGCGCGGCGGTGCGTACCGCAGCACGCGCTCCACTGCGAAGATGTCGGCGGCGAGGAGCTCCCCCGCCGTCTCGAACGTCACCAGCTGGCGCCTGCCCGCCGCTCCCGTCATCGCACCTCCGAGGTCAGGCGCGCGCGCACGAGCGCGCGCACCGCGTCCATCGCCACCAGCCCGGCGACCCCGCCGGCCACCTGCATCACGCCCTCGAGCACCACCGTGCCCGTCGCGCCCGCGCCCGGCACCGGCCGCACCCGCGCGGGGTCGACCGCCACGAGGTCGACCACGTCGTCGGCCCAGAGCGCCGCGCGGTCGCCGTCGACGTCGACGAGGAGCAGGACGCCGCCGGAGTGGGATGCGCGGCGCGCGCCCAGGAGCCGACCGACGTCGAGCACGGGCAGCAGCGCGCCCCGGTGCTCCACCTGCCCCACCACGCCCGCCGGCAGCAGCGCGAGCGCGCCGATCGGCGGCGCGTCCACCACCTCGAGCACCTCGCCGAGCGGGAAGGCGAACTGCTCCGTCCCGATCCGCGCGAGCAGCGCGGAGAGCGTGCGCGCGCTCATCGGCGGAGCTCCAGCAGCGACGTCACCGCGCGCGCGACCTCGCCGAGCGGGACCTCGCAGTCGGCCCCCGTCTCGTCGAGCGCGATCTTGGGCATGCCGTAGACGACGGCCGTGGCGCGGTCCTGCACGACGGCGCCGCCGCCGGCGCGCCGGATCGCGCGGAGCCCCGCCGTCCCGTCGCGCCCCATGCCGGTGAGGACGACTCCCACGCTGCGCGGGCCGAAGCGGCGCGCCACGGACTCGAAGAGCGGATCGGCGGCGGGGCGCACGCCATGCACCGCGGGGCCGTCGTCGAGCGCGATCGCCACGCCGTCGGCGCCCTCGACCACCGTCATGTGGCGCCCGCCCGGCGCGAGGTAGACGCGGCCCGGCTCGACCGCCTCGCCATCGACGGCCTCGTGCACGGGGAGCGGCGCGAGCTGGTCGAGCCGGCGCGCGAGCCCGGTGGTGAAGCCGGGGGGCATGTGCTGCGCGATCAGCACCGCCGCCTCGAGGCCGGCCGAGAAGCCGGGGACGACCTCGGCGAGCGCGCGCGGCCCGCCGGTGGAGCTCGCGATCGCGACCGCGGCCGCGGCGCGCCACGGCGTGCG
>CAZPJF010000538.1:0-2128 GCA_964586095.1 uncultured Gemmatimonas sp.
AGGAGCTGCGGCAGGGCGAGAACGTCGCGATCCTCGGCCCCGACATGGTCGAGCGGGCGTTCCCCGGCCTCGACCCGATCGGGCGCGAGCTGCGCATCGGCGGCGTGCCGTACCGGGTCATCGGCATCACCGAATCGCGCGGCTCCGCCTTCGGGATCTCGTTCGACAACTTCGTGATCGCGCCCTGGCGGTCGCCGATCCGCAAGCTGCTGAACCCGCAGCCGCAGATGATCGACGCCGTCGTGGTGCAGGCCGACAACCAGGCCGTGCTGACCGAGGCGAAGGAGCGGGTGCGCGCGGTGATGCGGACGCGGCGCGGGCTCCGCCCGAGCACGCCGGACAACTTCGCGATGCAGACGTCCGAGAGCGCGCTGGAGTTCTGGAACAAGCTCGAGGGCTACCTCGTGATGGCCGGGGTCGCGCTGCCTGCGATCGGGCTGGTGGTGGGCGCGATCGTGATCATGAACATCATGCTGGTCGCGGTGGCGGAGCGGACGCGTGAGATCGGCATCCGGAAGGCCCTCGGCGCCCGGCGGCGGGACATCCTCGCGCAGTTCCTCGTCGAGTCGGCCACGCTGAGCACCGTCGGCGCCATGCTGGGCATCGCGCTCGGCATCGGCCTCGCGCAGGCGATCGCCGCGGTCTCGCCGCTGCCGGCCAGCGTCGCGCCCTGGTCGATCGTGGTCGGCGTGCTGGTCGGCGGCGGCGTGGGGATCATCTCCGGGGTGTATCCGGCCAGCCGGGCCTCGCGGCTCGACCCCATCGTGGCCCTGCGCCAGGAGTAGCCCCATGTCGAGCATGAACGCGCGGCTCTACAATCTCAGCGAGGGGGTGCGCATCGCCCTCGAGGCGATCGTCGGGAACAAGGTGCGCGCCGGCCTCACCATCCTCGGCGTCGCCGTCGGCGTCTTCGTGGTGGTCGTGATCTCGGCCGCCGTGCACGGCATCAACATGAGCGTGGCCCGCGACTTCGAGAGCACCGGCCCGACGACCTTCTTCCTCTCGCGCTACCCGATCTCGTTCGAGGCCTGCGACGGCAGCGGCGAGACCTGCACCTGGCTGCGCAACCCGCCGATCACCTTCGCCGAGGTGGACCGGCTCGCGGAGCTCGAGAGCGCCGCGGCGGTGGGCGTGCGCATGGACTGGAGCGGGGCCTTCAAGTACCGCGACAAGACGCTGGCCTCGGCGCCGATCGAGGGCTACTCGGCCAACTGGGCGATGTTCGGCGCGCCGGACATGCTGCCGGGCGGGCGCGTCTTCACCGAGCAGGAGGTGCGGGGCGCGGCGCGGGTCGTGGTGCTCAACACGACGGCGGCCGAGCGCCTCTTCGGCGAGTCGGACCCGCTGGCGAAGACCATCACGATCAACGGGAACGTCTTCACCGTGATCGGCGTGTACAAGGACAATGCGAGCTTCCTCTCGGGCGGCGACCGGCCCAAGGGCGTGATGCCGGTGACGTCGCTGCAGCGCGCGCTCAACGTCCGGCGGAGCGACCTGGGCGTGGTCGTGAAGCCGCGGGCGGACGTGCCGCGCGACGTGATGGTGGACGAGGTGACCGCGACGCTCCGCGGCCTCCGCGGCCTGCGCCCGAGCGACGAGAGCAACTTCGCCGTGATCACGCAGGACCAGCTGATGGAGACATACGACAAGATCTTCGGGATGTTCTTCCTGGTGATGATCGCGCTCTCCGCGGTCGGGCTCATCGTGGGGGGCGTCGGCGTGGTCGCGATCATGATGATCTCGGTGACGGAGCGGACGCGCGAGATTGGCGTGCGCAAGGCGCTGGGGGCCACGCGGCTCACGATCCTCTGGCAGTTCCTCATCGAGGCGGTGACGCTCACCGGCATCGGGGCGCTCATCGGCCTCGCCCTCGGCTGGCTGGTCGCGCTGGCGATCCGGTCGGGGACGAGCATCGAGGCGGCGATCCCCGCGTGGTCGGCGGCGCTCGCGCTGCTGGCGAGCGCCTTCACCGGCATCCTGTTCGGCATGATCCCGGCGATGCGCGCCTCGCGCCTCGACCCGGTGGAAGCGCTGCGCCACGAGTGACCCCGCGGGGGGGCGCGCCCGGCCCCCCCGCCCCCCCCCCCCCCCCCGCCCCCCCCCCCCACCCCCGCCGCCCGCAACAACA
>CAZPJF010000539.1:0-2119 GCA_964586095.1 uncultured Gemmatimonas sp.
CCAGCTCGTCGACGCCAACCGCGAGCTCCACCATCACCTCGTGAACGGCGTCAGCGTCGAGTACCTCCGCGAGGACGGCTCGATCGGCTACGACCCCGTGCGCGTCCTCGATTTCGACACGCCGGAGGCCAACGACTGGCTCGTCGTCAATCAATTCACGGTCACCGAGGCGGGCCGCACCCGGCGGCCCGATATCGTCGTGTTCGTCAACGGCCTCCCCCTCGCCGTCATCGAGCTCAAGAACACCGCCTCCGAGAGCGCCACCGTCTGGACCGCGTTCCAGCAGCTCCAGACCTACAAGGCGGAGATCCCCGCCCTCTTCGTCTACAACGAGGCGCTCGTCGCGTCCGACGGCCTCCTCGCCCGCATCGGCACCCTCTCCTCGAACCGGGAGCGCTTCCTGCCCTGGCGCACCATCGAGGGCGAGGACCTCGCGCCGGCCGCGCTCGCGGAGCTCGAGGTCCTCCTCCGCGGCGTCTTCGACAGGCGCCGCTTCCTCGACCTCGTTCGATATTTCATCGTCTACGAGGCCGACGGCGACTGCGCCGTCAAGAAGATGGCGGGCTATCACCAGTTCCATGCGGTGGCTCGCGCGCTCGAGGCCACCCTCGCCGCGTCCCGGCCCCGCGGCAGCCGCCGCGTCGGGGTCGTCTGGCACACCCAGGGATCGGGCAAGAGCCTCACCATGGCGTTCTACGCCGGGCGCGTCGTGCTGCACCCCGACATGCGGAACCCGACGCTCGTCGTGCTCACCGATCGCAACGACCTCGACGAGCAGCTCTTCGGCACGTTCTCGCGGTGCAAGGACCTCCTCCGCCAGAAGCCCGAGCAGGCGCGCGACCGCGCCCACCTCCGCGAGCTGCTCCAGGTCGCGGCGGGGGGCGTCGTGTTCACGACCATCCAGAAGTTCCTGCCCGGGGCGAAGGGCGACACCTACCCGCTCCTCTCGGACCGCGAGAACGTCGTCGTCATCGCGGACGAGGCCCATCGCAGCCAGTACGATTTCATCGACGGCTTCGCCCGGCACATGCGCGACGCCCTGCCGAATGCGTCGTTCATCGGCTTCACCGGCACGCCGATCGAGCTCACGGACAAGAGCACGCGCGCCGTGTTCGGCGAGCACATCAGCGTCTATGACATCCAGCGCGCGGTGGAGGACGGCGCCACCGTCCGCATCTATTACGAGAGCCGGCTCGCCCGGATCGAGCTCCGGCCCGAGGAGCGGCCGCGCCTCGACGAGGCCTTCGACGAGGCGACCGAGGGCGAGGAGATCGAGGGCAAGGAGAAGCTCAAGACGAGGTGGTCGGCGCTCGAGGCGCTCGTCGGCACCGACCGGCGGATCGCGCTCATCGCCGGCGACCTCGTGCGCCACTTCGAGGCCCGCCTCGAGGTCATGGACGGCAAGGCGATGATCACGTGCATGAGCCGGCGGATCTGCGTCGACCTGTACAACGCCCTCGTCGCGCTCCGGCCCGCCTGGCACCGCGAGGACGACGCGCAGGGCGCCATCAAGGTCGTGATGACGGGCTCGGCCTCCGACCCGCCCGGCTGGCAGCAGCACATCCGCAACAAGCCCCGCCGCGAGGCGCTCGCCAAGCGCCTCCGAGATCCGGAGGATCCGCTCCGGATCGTCATCGTCCGCGACATGTGGCTCACCGGCTTCGACGCGCCGTGTGTTCACACGATGTACGTCGACAAGCCGATGCGGGGGCACGGTCTGATGCAGGCCATCGCCCGGGTGAACCGCGTGTTCCGCGACAAGCCCGGCGGCCTCGTGGTCGATTACCTGGGCCTCGCGGACGAGCTCAAGCGCGCGCTCGTCACCTACACGGAGAGCGGGGGCCGGGGCGAGACCGCCGTCGACCAGGAGCGGGCGGTGGCGGTCATGCTCGCGAAATTCGAGATCTGCCGCGGGATCTTCCACGGCTTCTCGTGGAGCGCGTGGGCCGGCGGCACGGCGCCTCAGCTCCTGTCGCTGCTGGCGGCCGCGCAGGAGCACGTGCTCGCGCAGCAGGACGGCAAGGCCCGGCTGCTCCAGGCGGTCACCGAGCTGTCTCAAGCCTTCGCGCTCGCCGTGCCGCACGACGAGGCGATCCGCATCCGCGACGACGTGGGCTTC
>CAZPJF010000540.1:0-2113 GCA_964586095.1 uncultured Gemmatimonas sp.
ACCGCTGGGAGCGTCCGGGCCGCGCGGTGGTGTCGGTGATGAGCCTCAGCCGGATCCCGACGGCCGCGGACACGCAGGCGACCGCGGCGCGGCTCCGGGCGCTGCGCGAGGAGATCACGAGCGGCCGGGCGACGTTCGAGGACGTGGCGCGCCGCGAGTCGACGGACACGGTCTCCGGGCCGCAGGGCGGCGACCTCGGCCGCGGCACGCGCGGCCGCTTCGTGCCGGCCTTCGAGACCGCCGCCTTCGCGCTCCGCGCGGGGCAGATCTCGGAGCCGGTGCTGACCCAGTTCGGCTGGCACCTCATCCAGGCGACCGAGCGCAAGGGCGACACCCTCGCCCTGCGCCACATCCTGCTGCAGGTCGCGCAGAACGACTCGAGCGCGACCGCGACCGACCGCAAGGCCGACGAGATGAACAGCCTCGCCGGCGGCGCCACGGAGCCGGCGAAGTTCGACAGCGCGGCCGCGAAGCTCGGCCTGCTCGTCACGCAGATCCCGGTGCAGGAAGGCCAGACGGCCTTCTACCTCGGCCGCCAGGTGGGCGGGCTCGCCGGCTGGGCCTTCTCGGGCCTCGCCATCGGCGAGACGAGCGACCTGATCGACGACGAGGCGGGCTACTACCTCGTGCGCCTCGACTCCCTCACGCCGGGCGGCAAGCAGCCGTTCGAGCGGGTGAAGGACGAGATCATCCAGGTGCTCAAGCAGCGCAAGGCGATCGACGCGCTGGTGGCCAAGGGCGAGACGCTGCTCGCGGACGCCAAGGCGACGGGGCTCGACGCCGCCGCCCAGAAGGCGGGGCTCACGACGGCGCAGGCCGGACCGTTTACTCGTCTCGGCTTCGTGCCGGGCCTCGGCTACTCCAACGAGGCGATCGGCGCGGCCTTCTCGCTCCCGGTCGGGACGCCCGGGCTCGCGAAGACCGACGAGGGCGTGGTCGTGATGGTCGTGACGGCGCGCACCGAGGGCTCGCGCGAGGGCTTCGAGGCCGAGAAGGCGGTGCTCCGCGAGCGCGCCACGCAGGCGCTGCGCGAGCAGAAGGTCCGGCTCTTCCTCGACAACCTCCGCCGCGACGCGAAGATCGTGGACCGCCGCAAGGAGATCAACGCGAGCCTGCGGCGGCAGACGGTCGAGGGGACGGGACTCTGATCGGTCGTCGATAGGCGATACGCGGTCGGCAGTGGATGCGATGCGGGGGGCCGGCTCTGAGAGCCGGCCCCCCGCTGCGTTCACGCCGCCTGCCGCCGACCGCCGTCACCTCACAGCAGCCGCTTCGGCTCCTTCGCCGGCGCATCGTCGTGCTGCACCGCGCGCGGCGCGGCGGGCGGGAGCGCCTCGTTCTGCTCGGGCGACGCGATCTCGCGCTGCACGTCGTTCATGTTCTTCTTGAACTCGCGGATGCCCTTGCCGAACGAGCCGGCGATCTCGGGGATGCGCTTCGCCCCGAAGAGCAGGAGCACGACCACGAGGCCGATGATCATCTCGGTTGGTCCCATGCCGAACATACTGCCTCCTAGAACAGCGAACGCGCGATGAGATAGGCGGCGAGGACCCCGACGAGGCTCAGGAGCGATACGTCGAGCGCGATGGGTCCCACGGCGAACTTGAGGATGACCAGGTCGATGGACAAGGGGCCGACCGAGGGCGTCACGAGCCCGAGGTTGAGGAACTCCTTGACCGCCCCGGACGGCAGGACCGTCCGGGCGAGCTGCTGCAGGAAGCCGCCGAAGATGAAGCCGGCGACGAGGACGAGCGCGTGGAACCCCGGGCGGTGCTTGGCGGAGCCGTGCGGCGGCATCAGGACCTCCGATCCATCACATACCCCAGTGCGTCGAAAAGGGACTGCCGCACCTCGGAGGCCGGGAGGCCGGCGAGGGCCTCCTCCGCCTCCTGCGCGAACTGCTCCCCCTTCTGGCGCGCGAACTCCAGCCCGCCGCACTCGGTCACGATGCCGACGACCTCGGCGATCGCCGCGTCACCCGGCGTGGGGTCGGCGAAGAGCGTCTCCACCCGCTGCCGCTGCGCCCGCGACATGCGCGGCAGCGCCGCGATGAGCGGGAGCGTGACCTTGTGCTCCTTGAGGTCGTTGCCGCTCGGCTTCCCCGTCACGGCCT
>CAZPJF010000541.1:0-2107 GCA_964586095.1 uncultured Gemmatimonas sp.
CGTGATGGGCCTGCGCCCGGTCCTCGGCCGCGAGTTCACCGCGGGCGACGACGGGGCCGGCGCCGCGCCGGTGATCATGCTCGGCCACGCCTACTGGCAGTCGCACTTCGACGGCGACAGCGCGGTGGTGGGCCGCACGATGCGCATCGGCAACCGGCAGGTGGAGGTGATCGGCGTGCTGCAGCCGGCGCCGTTCTTCCCCGGCCGCATCGACGCGCTCATGAACATGTCGATCAGCGAGCACCACGTGAGCGCGCTCATGGAGAACGGGCGCACGCACCGGATGACCGAGATGATCGCGCGCCTCGCCCCCGACGCCACGGTGGAGCAGGCCCGCGAGGAGGTGCGCGGCATCACGCAGCGCGTGCACCAGCAGTTCCCGGAGGCCTACGACGCCGCCTCCGGCTACACGGTCGAGGTCACGCCGTTCAAGGACGTGCTCGGCGCCGACGCGCGCCTCACGCTCTGGCTGCTCATGGGCGTCGCCGCGCTCGTGCTCGTGATCGCCTGCGCCAACGTCGCCAACCTCACGCTCATGCGCGGCGTGCGGCGCGAGCACGAGATGGTCGTGCGCGCCGCGCTCGGCGCCGGCACCGCGCGGCTCCGCCAGCTGCTGCTCGTCGAGAACCTCGTCCTCGCCGGCGCCGGCGCGCTCCTCGGCCTCGTCATCGCGTACGCCGGCGTCGGCACGCTCTCGGCCTTCGTCGCGCGCTACTCGCCGCGCGCCGACGAGATCCACGTCGACGGCATGGTCCTCGCGTTCACGCTCGCGCTCGCGCTCGTCGTCGCCGTGCTCCTCTCGTTCGCGCCGCGCGTGGGCGCCGAGCACACGCTCGGCGCGGGGCTCTCGGCGGGGAGCACCAAGACCACCGGCGGCACCCGCCGGCGCCGGCTCCAGCAGGCGCTCGTCGTGACGCAGGTCGCCGTGTCGGTCGTGCTCCTCTCGGGGGCGGGCCTCCTCGTGCGCTCCATGCAGGCGCTCGCGGCGGTCGACCCCGGCCTCGACCCCACGAACGTGCTCACCATGGAGGTCCCGGCGGACTTCACCGCGATCACCGACGGCGTGCGCGCGGGGCAGCGCTACGAGCAGATGCAGCGGGAGCTCTCCACGCTCCCGGGCGTCGAGGTCGTGGGCGTCGGCTCCAACATCCCGCTGCGCACGTCGGGCATCATGCTCGAGATCAAGGCCGAGGGGCGCACGCTCGGCCCCGGCGAGCCGCAGCCGCAGTCGGAGTACCGCACCGCCGACCCGGGGTACTTCCGCGCCTCGGGCATCCGGCTCCTCGCCGGCCGCGAGTTCGCCGCCACCGACGCGCGCGGCACCGGCATGGTGGTGATCCTCAACAAGACGCTCGCGGACCGCCTCTTCCCCGGCATCGACCCCATCGGCCGCCGGGTGGCGTGGACCGGCGACGTGCTGCGCTTCATCGGCGTCTCGGGCGACTGGCGCACCGTGGTGGGCGTGGTGGCCGACACCAAGGATGGCGGCCTCGACGCGCGTCCCGTGCCCGCGACCTTCCTCCCGTTCGCCCAGGGTGACTTCCCCACGGGCGGGCTCGTGATCCGCAGCGCGGTGGACCCGAGCGGCCTCGCGACGGCCGCGCGCGCGATCGTGCGCAGCATCGCCCCCGACCAGCCGATCGAGAACGTGATGCCGCTCGAGGCCGTGCGGGACGAGAGCATCGGCCCGCGCCGCCTCAACGCGCTCCTCGTGGGCTCGTTCGGCCTCCTCGCGCTCGTCATCGCCGCCATCGGGATCGCGGCGGTGCTCGCGTTCAGCGTGAGCGCACGCACCAACGAGATCGGCGTGCGCATGGCGCTCGGCGCGGCCCCGAGCCGCGTCACGCGCATGGTGCTCAGCGAGGGCGGCGTGCTCGTCGCGCTCGGCCTCGTGGCGGGCGTCGCGGGGGCGATGGCGCTCTCGCGCAGCATCGAGGGGTTCCTGTACGGCGTGACCGCGCGCGACCCGGTGACGCTCGCCGGCGTGGTGGTGATGATGGCGGCGATCGGCGTCGCGGCCTGCTGGGTGCCGGCGGCGCGGGCGAGCCGGATCGACCCGAGCGAGGCGCTGCGCGCGAGCTGAGCGGCGCAAGGCACAGGGAGCAGG
>CAZPJF010000542.1:0-2105 GCA_964586095.1 uncultured Gemmatimonas sp.
CGAGGTCGCCGGGGACGCCGAGCGCGAGGTAGGCCTTGGCGCGCGCGAGCTCCTCCTCGCCGACGGGCTGCTCGCGGATGGCGCGGAGCTCCTTGAAGAACTCCACCAGCGAGCTGTCGGTGACGTCGGTCCGTACGCTCGCGCTCGCGGTGAAGGGCCCGGGGAGCGGCCGGTAGGTGAAGCCCGAGCCGGCGCCGTACGTGTAGCCCCTGGTCTCGCGCAGGTTGCTGTTGAGGCGCGACGAGAAGGAGCCGCCGAGGATGGTGTTCATGACCTCGATGGCCGCGTGATCGCCGCTGGTGCGCTCGACGCCCGGCGCGCCGATGGTGATGACCGACTGCGCGGCCCCCGGCTTGTCGACGAGGATGAGCTGGATGCCCTGCGGACGGGCCGGCGCCACGAGGACGGGCGCCGGGCGCCGCTCCTCGCCGCTCGCACGCCAGGCGCCGAAGCGCGCGGCGAGCAGCCGGCGCGCCTCGGCCTCGGCGATGTCGCCCACGACGTAGAAGGCCGCGCGCTCGGGGCGGAAGTTGCCGCGATGGAAGTCGCGCACCATCGCGGAGTCGAGCGTGGCCGTGGCGCTGGAGTCGCCGCCCAGGGCGTTGTGGTAGGGGTGGCCGGCGGGGAAGACGGCCTGGTTGAAGGCGAGGCCCGCGAGCGCGTTGGGCTGGTCCTTCTGCTGCAGCAGGGCCGCGAGCCGCAGGTCGCGCTGGCGGCGCACTTCCGCCGCGGCGAAGGTCGGGCGGAGGACGACGTCGGCCATGAGGTCGAGCGCGGCCTCGAGGTTGCGCCGCGCGACCTTGAGCGAGACGGTGGTGACGTCCCACGAGGCGCTCGTCGCGAGCGAGGCGCCGAGGAACGCGAGCTCGGCCTGCAGCGCGTTGGCGTCGCGCGTGCCGGCGCCCTCGTCGAGGAGGTTCGCCGTGAAGGAGGCGAGTCCCGGGGTCCCGCGGTCGAGGCGGCCGCCACCGGCGACGGTGAGCGTGACCTGCACGAGCGGCAGCTCGCGGTGCTCGACCACATGGAGCGCCGGGCCGTTGGGGAGCCGCGCGCTGCGCACGGACGGCACGGTGAGCGCGGGCACGGCGCCGAGGGCCGGCGGCTTGGTGCGGTCGAACGGCTGCGGGCCCTGGGCCGCGAGCGGCGCCGCGAGGGCGATGCCGAGGATCGCGAGCGTGTGGCGACGGATCACTGGACGACCCTCCGCTTGGCCGCGAGCTCGGTCTTCCCCTGCGGTACGACGCTGAGCGTGACGCGGCCGCCCTGGAGATACTGGCGCACGACCCGCTGCACGTCGGCGGCGGTCACCTTGCGGTAGCGCTCGAGGTCCTGCTGGAAGTAGTCGGGCGTGCCGGTGGCGTAGTAGTACGCGTTGAGCTGGTCGGCCTTGGCCGAGGAGAACTCGAGGCGGTTGAGGAAGCTCGCCTCGATCGCGTTCTTGGCCTGCTCGAGCTCGCGTGCGCTGGGACCGCCGCCGGCGAGGCGCCGCAGCTCGGCGTCGATCACGGCTGCGATGGTGTCGAGGGCGATGCCGGGCCGCGCGGTGGCGACGACCTGGAAGTCGCCGTCGAGGCGCTTGGAGGAGTTGAACGCGCTCGCCGAGGTGGCGAGCTCGCGCTCGTAGACGAGGGCCTGCGTGAGCCGCGAGTTGCGCGCGCCGGCGAGGACGTAGCTCGCCACGTCGAGCGCGGCGTCATCCGCCGAGTACTCCTTCACGGCGTGCCACGCGAGGTAGAGGCGCGGCAGCTGCACGCGGTCCTCGAGGACGACGGTGGTGTCGCGCAGCGTGAACGGGGCGGGCGCCGGCCGCGCGATCGCCGGTCCGCGCGGGATCTCGGCGAACATGGTGCGCACCGCCTGCCGCACGGAGTCGGGATCCACGGCACCCGCGACGACGATGGTGGCGTTGTTGGGTGCGTAGTAGGTGCGGAAGAAGTCCTTCACGTCCTCGAGCGACGCGGCGGAGAGGTCCGCCATGGAGCCGATCGTGCTCCACGAGTACGGATGGCCCTTGGGGTAGATGGCGGCGACGAGGTGCTCGAAGGCGATGCCGTACGGCTGGTTCTCGACGCCCTGGCGCCGCTCGTTCTTCACGACGTCGCGCT